>MFGV01000029.1 GCA_001778375.1 Candidatus Firestonebacteria bacterium RIFOXYD2_FULL_39_29 | reverse complement strand
TAAAAGTTCAGATTTTTCAAGAAAGGAGGTTTTGTAACCAAGGATGCTCGCTACTTCTCAAACACAACATTTGACATTAACTCATCTGAATTTTTGCAATATAAATCAATTAGTATCATCATAATAAATACACTGCTTAGAATAAACAAATAGGCCAAAAAAAACAGAAATATTGTCTTAAAAAACCAGGGTTTATACTGACTCATTCTGTTCAATAATTCATGAAAACCAATTATTTTTATGGTAACAAAGGTTGAAAATACCGTGCTTTTCTCTTTTATTAAACGATCATTTACAAATAACCTGCTTTTAACATACACAGTATCTGATTCCAGCATTGTTATATTTTCAAAACCAACCGGTTTAATAAAAGATATTTCATAATAAAATTCTTTATTTTTTGAATCTTTTACCGGGTCAAAAGAAAAACATTGATTTCTTAATTTATTTTTAAGAAATATATTATTTGAAAATATATTAAAGTTTTTCCGGTATAATAACTTTTCCTCCCTGCTATCATAGAGACTGAAGACTGCAGGATCTTTAAATTTCGCTATTAATGCGTTTATTATTATTTTAAAAGTAATCCCTTCATTATTCCTTCTCCAATTATTGCAAAACATAATATTGATCCTGCTTAAATTATTCTCCTTTGGAATAAATACTTGCTTGATTTTTATTATCGGATCCTTACTGCTTATTGCAACTTCTTGAATATTCGCATCCTGTACCGGAATATCCGTATTATGCACCTCTGATTTCACAAATAATATTATAGCGGCATAAAGCAATAAGGAGATAATAATACTTTTAAACAGTATTTTCAGCATAGCATTCCCTTTACAAATAGTATCTTGGTAAAATAATAATCATCAAACAATAAATATTAAATAACACAGCCGTTACGGATATTACTGCCAAATATTTTACATGATCTTTTTTTGATACTACGCTTAATAAACCGCTAGTCATGCAAATATAAATAAACGCTATTATCGGGAAAAAGTATCTTCCCTGTAATCCAAATTTTATATTACAATCAATGTAAACCAGACTCATTGTATATATAACAAGCGGAATTAATAAAAGAATATGTATTTTTAACGGTAAAAACGGTCTTTTTTTGAAAACAGCCTTATATATATCAAAAATATAGAATAATATACAAGTCACCGAAAGAACCAATAAAACCCTTGAAGCCAGGGGAGGAATCGGCAAATTTAACCAACCAAAATCGCCAAAAAATGAATAGGGCATATCGACAAAGAAAAACGGAATAAAATCTTCATGAAAATACTCGTACACCTTTCCTATTTTTTCGATAAATACAGGGACAGGAAAGTTATTCTTCAGATTCAACACTGCTAAGAACAAAAAGGAAAAACACACAACTCCGCCGATTATTTTAGTTTTTAACGGATATTCTTTTGCAAAACAAAACGGGATAAACAGAATTATTAAGCTTAATGCAAATTGCTGCTTCGTAAAAATTCCCAGTAACAGCACAAATAATAAAAATATTACATCTCTTATTTTATATTTAGTTAAAAATATTTTTAGATAATAATAGAGAAAAAGCGTAAAAAGCAGGGTTAACAAGTTATCGCTATTAACCGATACTGAGATAAAAGTATACATAGGATTAAAACTGACCAACAGCGATATAAAAGCAGGTATATATTTTTGTTTATTAAATATCAACCCGGCAATTTTATATACCATAAATATCGTCAACAAGCCCAATAACAAGGAGAATATTCTGACAGCAAACACTCTTGTGATAATACTGCTGTTATAAAATATATTATAAGGGATGGAGGAATACATATAATATAACGGAGGATATTGTATGGAAATGGCTGATATATTTGTATTTGTTCTTCTTAAGCAAACAGGAAGAGTATTAATCCTATTCTCGTTCTCGCCTGTTTCGTTTCCGGTAAAATTAATTTTATTTAACCGGGAATGATAAATTCTCATTAAACCGCTGTATTTAGCAGCTAAATCAACTTCTTCAGATTGATAAATATCTTTCTTATCATATTTATTAAAAAATATCTTATTAGTTTCTGCTATTTTCTGAACATAATCAAAATGCACCGGCTCATCCGGCGTGTCAAATAGAGGAATCAAGGCAATCCACATTAGCCCCTTGATGAAACTTACCAGAAGCACTATAAATATAAGGATATTTTTATTCTTCATTATTTTTACCGTAATCTGTCATATTAAATATTATATCTATTTGGAGAGTTAATAACAAGTCCGAAACGGGATAGAGGAACAGATGCTCGGATGGTCAGAAGCGCAAGAGCAGGAGTAAAGATCTGAGAATATTGAGCTTTCGCTGATTTTCTGCGCATAATAGCGTCTAACCTGATTTCTGCCTCAGCAAAATCAGGCTAATTTCACTATCCGTACCCAGCCGCATCTTGGGGCCCCAGGTACCGCAGCCGGAGGAAACAAATAGCGTAAGAGTTCCTATTTTGTACAAACCGTACATATATCCATAAGGCAGTCTCACCAGGAAGTTAAAAGGTATTATCTGCCCCCCATGTGTGTGTCCGGATAGCATGAGGTCTATCCCTGCAGCTTCAATTTCTTTAATTCCCTTCGGCTCATGAGAGAGCAGCTCTTTTTTCAAATTCACCTTATTAAAGGCAAAGCTAAGCCCTCCCAGCTGAACACCTTTTAGTTCTATACTTTTATTATCAAGTACTGTTACACCGGATTCTTCAACTGCTCTGTAGACAATTTCCAAACCATCAATAAAATCATGATTGCCTGAAACAAAATAGGCAGGCGCCTTTAGTTGTTTCAGCGGAAGTAGTGTCCTTATCGATATGCGTCGTACCATCAACGAGGGTCTCCCGTGAACAAAACCGCATCAGGGTTCAGTCCATTTAATTCTTTTACGAGTTCGGCAAGGTACTCAGGTCCGTTCACAACCCCAAAATGTACATCACTCACCTGGGCAAGTGTCAGGTTTTCCCTGAAAGGTATCACCGTTTCTTTTACTTTCCTGTCAAGCGCATGTATTATATTGGCAATTCAGGTAGTATTTTGGATATTATGAAGAGATTAGCAAATTATTAGCCTCTTTTTCTGATACAATTACCATTTTTCTCTTGCTGTCTTCCGTACTTCTTCTTCCGCCGTCTTCTGTACTCCGCTTTATTTCGGTAATCGTATTGTAAAAGTTGTACCCTTGCCCAACTCACTATCTACGGATATTTCACCATTGTGCTTCTTCGTTATTTCATAACAGATACTTAAACCCAAACCGGTACCTTTTCCGACTTCTTTTGTGGTAAAAAACGGCTCGAATAATTTCTTCTTATTCTCTTCAGAAATCCCCATCCCGGTATCAGCAACGGTGATTTTAATGAATTTATCCTCCTGGGCAGTATTTACCTTTATCGTCCCTCCCTCCGGCATTGCATCCATTGCATTATTACAAAGATTTATCATTATCTGCTGGATCTGATTCACATCTATCAGCGTATCCGGCAGGTTCTCCCCATAAGTCACAACAATCTCAACGTTCCTTATTTTTGTCTGGACTTCAATAAGCGCTATAGCTTCTTTTATTGCTTTATTAACACTCACCGATTGTTTTACCATTTTAGATGCTCTTGAAAATGTTAACAGATTATCAATAAGTTTCTTACATCTTATTGCTTCTTTTTCAATCGCTAGGAGCGGCTTTGACACCGGATCCTCGGCTTTTACTCGTTTTAAAACAATCTGCGCATAGCCAAGGATTATGGTCATCGGATTATTTATTTCATGCGCAACTCCACCCGCCAGCTGACCGACCGCAGCCATCTTCTCCGATTGATGAAGCTTATCATGCAAATTCTCATTTTCTTTTGTTCTTTCCTGCACCTTAAGTTCAAGTTTGGTATTTAATTCTTCAAAAGCCGTTTGAACTCCGATAAATTTATCAAGCAGGGTATAAGCCATAGCCATAATAATAGAAAAATATGCGTATTCGCTCACGTAAATAAAAGAATAGACTTGCAGACCGACCAGGATGTCGTTTACAACACCAAAAAAGAATACGAATAAACTAATGATAACTATAAGAAAGACACGAGACTTTGATTTCAAGTGAAACTGGATAGTAAGAATAATAAGGTATAGGTACAAGGCAGCCGTAAACAGTGTTTCAATCATATAAATAAGACCTATTTCACATTCATAATAAGTAATTTTATATATATATCAAAGAAGCCAGCATGTTTAATTGCCGGTCTCGAAGAAGTAACTGAAAGTTCAGGACTTACCAGAGCAGAAACAATAAATATTAACGCATAGCAAGCCGCAACTATCTTAACAAAACGGTTACTTTTTTGTTCAGTAAGCAGATTGATGAACCATACAAAAAATACAGAAATAAACCCAATTGTATTAATCTGAAGCCTTTGCCAAATAACACCCTGATCAACAGAAAGAGAATTATACAGGCCGACACTAAATACATCATAAAGTCCTGCGCAGATACATAAAAAGCTAAAAGGAAGATGTTCCTTGACCTGAGGTCTTTTTATATACAGAAAAAAGTAGTACATCCCAACATAAAAATTGACCGATGCCATTACTATAAGCGGAACCGATAAATTATGCAATATCCCCCTCCTCTGTAAATATCATATTGTTTTATAAGTTAACCATATTATATATACACAAACACTTAGAAGAAAGCAAAAAGATTCGGTATAACGAAGAGAACCGATATTTATATATAGTGCCTTTTTATCCGGCCCTCAGCATTTTTATGAAATCTAAAGGACTTAAGACCGCTATTGCTTTATACTTTTTAATAGAGAGAACATGGATATCCCCGCTGACAATAACATCAGCTTTACCAGCAATGGCAAGAGCAAAGAACTTATCATCAGCGGGATCTTTCTTAACAACTTTAATATTAGTGTGGATTACAACAGGAGTTATGTAAGGAAGAAGTTCTTCGTCGACAATTTCCTTAATTTCCACAGAATTTATTTCAAACTTCGAATAATGCAGAACGCGTATGTATTCATTTAAAACTTCTTTGGAAAGCAAATATTCAAAAGTGCCGTTTTTCCAATTTTTCACAAGCACCTCTAATTTACCGCGGAAAAGGACAGAAGAGATAAATACATTAGTATCAATAACAACTTTTAGCTTTTTTAAAGTGATACCTCCGGCGGGAATTATTTCTTTCTTGCCCATTCTATCGCCTTTTCGATATCTTTTTCGTTAATACCGAGTTTAGCTATTTTGTTCTTCACTATTTCAGCGTTTGATTCCTTTGAAGGCATCATTTTGACAGGTTTTAAAACAATATAACCCGTCTCATTCTCATTAGCTTCAAAGTAGTCAACTCCCGGAAACCTGTCAGAAAGCGCTTTCGGAAGCGTAATCTGGTTTTTATATGTCTTTTTCACAAGCATATTAGTCACCTCTAATCATATTATACAATACAGTAATGCTGTTGTCAAGTAATGTAGTAATGATACATTACCCTTCTTTCCAACCTTCGAGTTAAAAATGTGTTGCTCAATTTCATTGAGCGCCCGCCTTAGCCGGAACGGTCTTAATCGGGCAACTACAATATTCATCATTGAATTATTTGAAGCTGTACGGCTGGCCGTTCAATAAAAGCTGTTTTATAACGGCTTTGCCTTCTTTGTCTACGGCGACTTCGACCGTAATCTTGTCTTTGGTGTTCCAGCCCATCAGATTTTCTATTTTTTTGCCCTTCCCCTCGGGGACGAAGTAGCTTTCGATACCGTAATCAACTCTATTTCGCTGCCATCTGTTTTCTTTTACTATGCCCTGAATAAACACTCCATCCTGAGGAACATCGGAATATGCCTTCTTGACTTCCCAATACTTCCCCCTTTTTTCAAGCTGTACGAACACTTCTTTCCCGGGAGTTACCGTGCCGAAATCTTTATCAAAGCTGACATTATTTATTTTATAGCTGAGTATCACATAGTCGCCGCGGAGGAGGTCTCTGGGATCAACGGGCTGGGTTTCAAGCTCTATCACAGCGCCTTCGGTCAGGACTTTTTCTTTTGAATATATCATGGCAAGTGCTATGACAACGAATAACGCCGAGACAACTATCAGGACTATTCTATTTTTCATCTTTCATCCTCCCTACAATTCCCTTTCTCTTCTTCTCAAGGAAAATGCCTCCCGCGATAAACAAAATACCGCTGACTATAAAGAAGAGCGACTTTTCTTTCAGCTTCCAGAAGACATCCATGTACCTCGTGGCGATAAACAAGATCAAAGTGGCAACGCCGGAATTAAAAATCTTCGGGGATTGTACTTCCATTCCGAAAAATAGCATAACGGCGGCGATAACTACAAGTACCGCATTGGCTACAACCACATTGGCTTTCGGCGTTCCGCTGTTCAAAAGCATAATGGCCGTGCCGATGACTGCAAGTCCGACCGCAAGCGCTTCGAGTTTTGCCTGCTTTGTCTTCAAAAACCCGCTTACATATATATACACAAAGCCGAGGACACTCAGACCTGCCAGAGCAAAGGAAATGTTGGTCATAAAATTGTTTTTGAGTACCTCTTTATCGTGTATCTCGTTGAACGAAAGGAAATAGAGCACTCCGAAGACAATCATAAAGCCGAATATTTTATAGATGTTACCGTAATCCTTATCTTCTTCTTTGTTTTCATGAACCATGCCGATAAGATAGATAATGACTCCGAGGAATATCTCAAAACTCCCGCTCGCAATCGCACCGGCTTTCAGTTTGTACGTATTCACGACAGCTGCAATAAGGAAGTTCAGCCAGACCATCACATTAAGGATGTTTATACCCAAGCTTGCCTTTGCTTTATTCTTATATGACAAGAAGAACATCAGAACAAGCGGGATTATAAAGATATAATCCGGGGACTTGAAATCAACTGATGCGCTAAAGCCGATACCGGAAGCAAGCAAAGCTACGCTTGAAAAGACCAGGAACAACTCTTCGGTGAGCGGCGGTTTTATGAGCTTTGCAAGGTAGTAAACGATAAGCCCGAGGAAAATCTCATAAGGGACGTAGACATATTTCATAGCAGCTGCGTAAAAAGCACCAATCAAGAGACCGACAAGGTTAAGCGCCAGACCCTTTTCAAACTTCTTCGCCAGTGGGAAAAGACATAAGAAAACTATCCCGGGATAGTAGTAATTGGGCAAGCTCTTCCCAACGCTGAAAGAGATGTTCCAGATACCGAATAATACCGAGGCAAGTATATATATGTACTCGTTGTCGAGAAAATACGTGAGCGGAAGTAAAGGTGCAGCCCAAAGAATAAGGATTACCCAGCTCCCGTCAGAGCTCAGATTGTATATCTGCGCAATAAGCGCCAAAGTCGCTCCCCAAAGAATAGAAGAAAGAACTATCAAACTTTTCCCGAGGATGGGATATTTCCCGTTCTCGTAAGAGAGGAAGTACCCTGTCCAGAGCGTGCCGATAGTAAGTATCAGGAGTGTAGCCGTCCTGACATGCGCAGGAATATCCTGCCAGTTGCTCGCGACAAGAAATATGAGTCCGATCCCGATAAAGACAGCCCCGAACAAAGTGATAATCCGTATCATATCAATTTTCCTTTTAGGCACCGCCCTGTTAATCTTATTGAAAGAAAGTATCGCATCCGTCTGATCCGGCGTTATTATCTTCCCTTCCTCCCAGAGCCGTATCTGCCCCTGAAGCCATCTCCCCCTCGACCGCAACATCACCATCCTGACAATAACATAAGTAATCGCCGAGGGTATCCCTAATATTACAACGATCCCAAGTATAATCCACCCCATATCATGCATAAAACCTCCTGAACATTTATTAATGATAATCAACTTAATCCGTACAACTCCACCCGCTGAAAATCCCCCCTGGAACAAGGCAATAAAATGCGAACATGTAAAAAATGATTACTATTAAAAGCGTAAAAGGTATTTGTCTAAAAAGGACTATTTTCATATTTTTTTTATATTTTCCCGGTAAAAGAGCGTACTTCAATAAAGGATATGCACTAAGAAATAACGGAATAAAAGCCAAGTGGCTCAATCTCACAATATAAATAAAAACACTTATTATAATATTTATAATACCGATTACTAAAACAGCCCAGGACTTTTCAATGAACAACGTAAAGAAGCATAACAAAACAGATATAACAGTGAAAGCCGCTATAAATTCATCAGATACTATTACCCATGTAACAATTTCCGGAATGCTGCCCAAAACAACTGTCATGAAATGTACGAAACCCTCTAAAACTTCTTTTTTATTCAATAACACAATACCCAGACCAAACAGTGCGAAAGAAAAAGTAATCATAAAGAACGGGCTGCGCATTATAGTCCAAGCTGTCAGCAGATATATTCTTGGAGTACTTTGAATCTTCCCCTCTGTTCGCATGTTTTCCTTTGTTATTCCGGACTCAGAGCCGGAATCCAGCGTTTTTATAATAACATCTAAGAAATTCCTCATGACGGTTATTTTCGTAATTTTGTAGCTGCCAGATTCATCGGGCGCCTTAAAAACGCTCAATAAATTGATCAACTACAAGGAAAAAATACGTACTTTTTCCTTCTTGAGGAATTCCTGCAATTTCTGTGACTACCTTGACAAAACCTATTCTTTTTACTATAATAATACTGAACCACTGAAAACCCGAATGGGTCGCAGGTGGTGTTTTTATTTAGGGGACAAAACAATGCCATAGTCCCCTGTTTTCGAGCTGCATGGCTATTGCAAATTCCTTAAATATAGTATATACTGTTATTAGGTTTTACCAAGTAAAACCGTCGGCATTTAAGAGGACTGTTGGACAAAACTTAACAGCCCTAAATTAAATAAATACTTTCTGAAAGGATCGGGGTGTCTCCCGGTCGACAGAGGCCTCTCGAAAGGGAGGCTTTCTGCTTTTATGGGAATATTTTCAAACCCCATCCCTTGTATTCGCCAATATCATTACAGTATATTTTCTTTTCCAGTATCTGGAAT
The DNA here is from genome assembly GCA_001778375.1 of Candidatus Firestonebacteria bacterium RIFOXYD2_FULL_39_29. Taxonomy (NCBI): domain Bacteria; phylum Candidatus Firestoneibacteriota; species Candidatus Firestonebacteria bacterium RIFOXYD2_FULL_39_29. The sequence continues at coordinate 24,470 of MFGV01000029.1, read as the reverse complement.
GGAATATAGTGTACTTCCGGATAGAGAGTCTTTCTTGCCAGTGGATAAGCAATCAAGTCCGACAACTGCAAGCCGATATTATTATCAAGCTTATGCAAAAAACTAAATCCGAGTATTCTTTTTTGCATCCTTTGCCTCGTAACGTAAAAGGTTCCCCTATCATTTATTGAATTAAAATGCGCTTCAAGCATTACATCTTCTTTCTTTCCTCTTTTCTCAACAATAATTTCAGCTTTGCCATCGTTATCTTTTTTGTCAAGACAAAAAGTCATTCTTTCTATAACGAACGACAGACAAATACTATAAGGATCCTTTGCATCTTTCCCGTACTTTTTAATGTATTCTTCTTTATTTATCCCTGCACCAATAATCGTTATGTTCGCCTTTTCCAACAACCCATTCAAATCATTATAAAACTGTGATTTCAACTTCGTATCAAAAAGTACCTGAAAGGCTCCCTCGCATTTTCTTATTTCTCTGGAATGTAAAACTACAGACTTGCTTCCAAAATATTTGATTTTAAATTCATTTAAAGCAGTCTCAATATCTAAAAGATCATCTTCGCTTATAAGACATCCACACAACAAAAAAAGAGGAAAGTTTTTGTCAATAAAACTCAAACCATGATCCCCTGTCTCATCTAAGAAAAATGTGTATTTCATTTATCACCTGTGCCAGTTTTTGTCAAACTTGCATTTCTTATTAAAGCTCAGCTAAACTTCCTATTCAAAATATTCCTGATTCTCACCGATGCTTGACCATCGCCGTAGGGGTTTTTCTTGGCGGTCATGCGGCGGGACAGGGTGCCGGTTTTTAAAAGCTCTGTTGCAAGCTTTACTATTCGTTTTCTGTCGGTGCCGACCAAAATTGCATTTTTTGCGGCAACGCCTTCCTGGCGTTCGGTTACCTCACGCATTACGAGAACAGGTTTTTTCAGGGAAGGGGCTTCTTCTTGGACTCCGCCGGAGTCGGTGATTATGAAATGGGATTTGGACATCAGGTAGACGAAGTTTTCGTAATCCATGGGTGGGATGAGTTTTATGTTTGAGACGTTAGAAAGTATTTCCGTCACGGGCTTTTGAACGTTCGGGTTAAGATGTACGGGGTAGATTATCAGTGCGTCGTTGTTTTTAGCGATATCTTTCAAAGCATGGCAGATGTTCTTGAAGCCCTGTCCAAAGTTTTCCCTTCTGTGACCGGTGACGAGTATCATTTTTGTGTTAAATGTTATACCAAACTCTTTTTTAAAATACTGCTGGCGTGCTTTCTCTTCTTTTTTTAATTTTTTCACCATAAAAATCAGAGAGTCAATGGAAGTGTTCCCTGTTACAAATATTTTATTCTCAGGAATGGCTTCTTTTATAAGATTTACAGCGGCTTCTTTTGTCGGAGCGAAAAATACGTCGGCAATCGGGGTAACGAGCTTCCTGTTTATTTCTTCCGGAAAGGGAGCATATTTATCATACGTACGAAGCCCTGCTTCTACATGGGCAACGGGAATTTTCTTGTAAAAAGCGGCCAAAGCGCCTGCAAATGCCGAGGTAGTATCCCCCTGAACGATAACCACATCGGGTTTTTCTTTTTCTAATACTTTTTCAATCTTGAGCAGTATATTCGCGGTTATCGAAAAGAGCGTCTGATTCTTCTTCATCACCTTAAGGTCATAATGCGGTTTTACATTAAAAAGCTTCAAAGCCTGATAAAGCATCTGATTATGCTGACCGGTAACGCAGATCACAGGATTTTTAAACTGTTTTATAAGAAGCACCAGCTTTAAAGCCTCAGGACGGGTACCGAAAACAAATAAAGGTCGCATTACCCCTCCTTTTCGAAGTAAATTTTACAATGCAAACTAAAAAAACGTTACGGGTAGCGGGTGCTATCTCGTTTTGTCAACATATGTTGACAAAAATATATCACTCATACCGAGAAAAGCTTTGCTTACATTAATGTGTCATTATTTAAATTTAAAACTCCAGAGTGTAAACCTAGCACCCAGGACCCAGAACCTTCTTTTATTTATAGTTATTAATCGTTACCACTACATAATCCAGCATCTCTTCGGTCATTTCGGGATAGTTTGGAAGAGAGCATACTTCCAATGCGGCTTTTTCACTTTCGGGCATGCGGACATTATAGCCAAGTTTTGTGTATGCTTCCTGTTTGTGCATGGGGATAGGATAATGAACAGCTGTCGATATTCCCTGCCCTTTAAGATATTCCTGGAAAGCATCTCTTTTTCCGTTTTCCACTCTTACTGTATATTGATGATAAATATGCTTTGCAAAATCCTGTTCAAACGGGGTCACAATACCTTTCAAATTATTATTATAGAACTTTGCATTTTTTCTTCTTTTTTCATTCCAGGCCTGGATATATTTAAGCTTTACCCGGATAACTGCAGCCTGTATCTCGTCAAGCCGACTGTTTATCCCTATCTCCGAGTGAATATATTTTTTTGAGGAACCGTGAGCCCGAAGAAGTTTTATCAGATTGGCATATTCTTCATTATTGGTCAGTACCATGCCGCCGTCTCCGGCACAACCAAGATTCTTGGTCGGGAAGAAACTCAAACAGCCGATATCTCCGATATTTCCGGTCTTTTTCCCGCGATATTCTGCGCCTATAGACTGTGCGCAATCCTCTATCACTTTAAGTTTGTGTTTGTTTGCAATGTACATTATCTGATCCATATCAGAAGGCTGACCGTATAAATGCACGGGCATTATTGCCCTTGTTTTTGGAGTTATCTTTTCTTCAAGATGTTTTATATCAATATTATACGTATCAGGACGTATATCGGTAAAAACTACTTTTGCGCCGGCCAAGGTCACCGTTTCCGCAGAGGCAAAAAATGAGAACGCAGGGACAATAACTTCATCGCCTTCATTTATTCCAAGCGCCTTTACGGCAAGAAAAAGAGCGTCAGTTCCGGAATTAACGCCAATAGCGTATTTGGAACCAAAAAACTTTGCCATCTCCTCTTCCAGCTTTGTAACCTCAGGTCCGAGGATAAAGTGCCCGCCGGCAAGGACAGCTTCAACTGCAAGGTTCAACTCACTTTTAATATTCTGATATTGCGCTTTTAAGTCGATTAACGGTACTTGCATATAACTCCTTTGAAGAACAATCACTAAGACTTAAATTCTAAATTCTAAACAATTACTTAATAAGTCGCTAAATCTTAAACAAAATCATTGTACTTATATTAATAAACTTCCTTCCGTTTAGTTATTAGTGCTTATTTTTTAGTTATTGTTTTAAATTTAGTACTTTGATCTTAGTAATTAGTTTTTGCTATTCCGAATATTCCTCAGCCGGCACATCCCTAATGACCTTTGCAGGGACACCTTTAACTAGTTTGCCATCCGGTACATTCTTTGTAACAATAGAACCGGCAGCTACGAAGGCCTCTTTGCCGATGGTGATGCCGGGAAGAAGTATCGCATTTGCGCCTATTCTCGCGCCTTTTTTTATAGTGGCGCCTTTTTTAAGGGCAAATCTTTTCTCGGTGCGGCCCATAAAATTATCATTTGTAGTGGTAACACATGGAGCTATAAAAACATTATCTTCTATAGTCATCCAGGCGGTCACATAAGCGTGGGCTTGCATTTTTACATTATTTCCTATTTTTGTATCATTTTCTACCGTGACTCCTCGGCCGACCAGGCATTTATCGCCAACGATGCATTTCTCGCGTATGAAAGCGCCGTCTCCGACAAGTGTATCCTTACCGATCGTTGTACCGGCGCAAATTATAGCTCCGGCACAGACGGTTGTCCCTTCCCCGATAACAAGAGGAGCAAACTTCTCTTTTTTTAACGTTGAGGTCTTTGCTCTTTCGGCGGTCTTGCCTATGATGCAATTATCACCAATTATCACATTATCTTTCAGTTCTACATCAGGATAGATCACGGAGTTATAACCGATCTTAACATCTTTACCTAGCTTTGCTTTCTTACCGTCTACTTCTACGAGAGTATATATTTCTGTCATAGAACTTCCACATTTTTGAATTTGCCGAACTTCCTGGTAGCGCCTCTGGTGTCTACGATAAGCTTGGCAGTTTTTATCATTTTTTTATAGTCAAAGCATGTATGATTGGTGGCAATGAGCAAACAATCCGCAGATTTAATAAGAGCATCTGTAAGTTTAACAGATTTCTCCATTTTCCCTGCGATTTTCACGGCAGGAATAAAAGGATCATGATAAACGACCTTTGCTTTAAAACTTTTCAGTATTTCAAACAACTTAAACGACGGGGATTCACGCCAGTCATTGATATCTTTTTTGTAAGCCATACCAAGAAGCACCACTTTAGCAGCCTTTATACTCTTGCCCTGCTTGTTCAAGGCATCCACTGTCAGGCGAATGACATATTCAGGCATGTTTTCGTTTATCTTTGCGGCAAGTTCAATAAATTCCGTACGGAAATCATATTTTTTCGCTTTCCAGGAGAGATATATTGGATCCAGAGGAATACAGTGTCCGCCAATTCCGGGTCCGGGATAAAAAGCCATAAAACCGTAAGGTTTCGTCGCCGCCGCATCCACGACCTCCCACATATCAATGCCCATCTTTTTGCTAAGCATCGCAAGTTCATTTACCAGAGCAATATTCACGGAGCGATAGATATTTTCAAGAAGTTTTTCCATCTCGGCAACCTTGGGAGAAGAGACTATCATAATATTGTCAATTATCTGTCCGTAAAGGTGTTTTGCGACTTCACTGCAGGTTTTTGTAACTCCACCGATAACCTTGGGAGTGTTTTTCAGATTAAACTGCCTGTTGCCCGGGTCAACTCTCTCCGGTGAGAAGACAAGAAAGAAATCCTTTCCGACCTTTAGCCCCGTCTTTTCAAGTTCAGGAAGCATTATCTCTTCGGTAGTTCCCGGGTAGGTGGTACTTTCCAGACTGACCAGCTGTCCCTTATGAAGATATTTTGCAACTTGTTTTGTAGTAGATTTTATGTAAGAAATATCCGGATCTTTATTCTCATCAAGCGGGGTAGGGACACAAATACAAATGGCATCGACATTATTGAGCACGGAAAAGTCCATCGTAGCGCGAAGCTTCCCGGCTTTTACAAGTTCGCCTAATGCCCCGTCCACGACATCAGGGATATAACACTCCCCTTTGTTCACCATATCAACCCGGACCTTATTTACATCCAATCCCGCGACAGAAAATCCCATCTTGGCTTTTTCCACCGCAAGAGGCAAACCGACATAGCCAAGCCCGATAACCGCAATGCGCGCCTTTTTAGATTTTAGTTTAGCAATAAGCGTTTCTGAGGTTTTCATATGGGTTAATTTTAGCATAAAAGCCGTATATATTAAAGAAAAAAGACGGTTTTGGTGGTTTTGGAGTTCTCCTGATGCCAATTAATAAAAACGTAACGAGTTGCGAGTAACGGGTGCGACATTAATGTAGTTTATTATATATTATTTCTTTTCTGGTGCAACAGGCTTTTTTATAATATGAACAACACCTATAGCATCGACCCAGTATGTTAAACCTTTGGGTTCAAGAATTAACGTTAATACATCTTTCTGCTCTTGTTTTTCTGTTATTCTCATAGTAACATTACCATACTCTGATATATCCGGGACATCTATTACAAACTTTGCTACATTTAAAAATATTGACTCAAGCGATACTTTAAGTGGCGTATCCTGAAAATCAATAGGCGGTTCAATGAATATTTCTTTATGAGAGGTTGTGTCCTTTTTCTGAATGTGATATACACCTTTTTCGTCTACACTGAAAGTTAGCTCTTTCCACTCTAAGATACGCTTTAATGCTTTTTCTAGGCCATCTTTTTTCGTCAAATCTTCTTTTTTTATGGAAGCATCGGATGTTCGCATATTTTCATCCAAAGGCGTATCTATTACATATGAAACTTTTGCGTCTTTAAAAAGAGATTCTAAAGCTATTTTGATCGGAGTGTCAAAAGTAGAAGTAGGCGGTTCGACATATTTCATAGGTTGTTCTTTTTTCGTCTCCTCTTTTTCTACATCCTTCGGAAAATATAGATTATAAAATACTTTCAACAACTCTTTTAAAGCCTCCAGTTTATTGGCATGATCAGGGACATCAACTATTTTAATTATTTTCTCGAAACTCTGTAAAACTGACGGCTCATTAGTTATTATTATTTCGTTGCCGTCACCTTGAGTTAAAACACCATTCTTTGTTAGCAGTTTTTTGATATTCTCATCATTCGCAATCTCATCTGCGGTTATATAGGTCAGTGAATACTGTTTAGCAATTATTTTAACAGGAGGTGTATTCGACTTTTTTTTAATATGATATATGCCAGAGGCATCTACATTGAAAGACAAATTCTTTGGCTTTAAAATCAATGCTAACACTGTGTCTAATTCCTGTCTTTCTCTTATATACAGTGTCACATTGCCGTACACTGACATTGGAGGATCAGTAACCTCAAACGAGTACTGTGCCCCTGTTTTTAAAAATAGCGTTTCAATTGCTACTTTTACGGGAGTATTGGGGAAATCAATAGGGGCTTCAACATAAAGTGTTTTGCAATAAACAATACCGGAAGCAAGCAGAAACATTAGAACCAAAAGAAACCTTTTCATATTTTTACCTCTACAGTATTAGCAGCATTTTAACAGGAAAAGTTCATTTAAAAACTATTCCACGGATTACAAAACTACAGGACTCTCCGCCTTTCGCGAGATCTCACCAGATGTGGACACTGATACAAACTACAAAACTGTTAGGATTCTCAGTAGTTGCCTGATTCCATCAGGCGGCTCAATGAAATTGAGCAACTACATTTCTTTTCCACCAACCATCCAAACCTCTAACCTTCAAACCATCAGGCAAGCCTTTCCGCCTCACTCTTCCGTAAACTTTACCTTCATTATCACAATGCTTATAACGAAGATTATGGCTACTGCCAGAAAGATCAGCCTTGGATTTATCAGGTACAAATAACCGCCTATGGGGGCGGCGGGAACCATGGCAAGGATTATTATAGTGTTAAACACAGAAACTATCCTTGACCTTTCCGCATCTGTAAGCAAATTCATGCTGTAGGCATCTGAAAGAGGCCTGAAGAACGCCATTGATATACCGTTAAAAATAAATGCTATTGCAATGAAGGAACCTTTATGCGCGGGAGCAAAAACATAAAACAATGCGCCCACCACTGAAAACATTGTCGCAAATACCAGGTATTTTTTAAATTTCTTTTCTTTCACGTGAGGAATAAAAATAAATATTATACTGATCATCACAATTGAGAAAATAAACGGATAAATAGAAATTTCGGAATCAGCCAGGCCAATACCTTTTGTATCTGTCAAGAATATCGGATAATAAGTATTCCACATAACCAGCGCGAACCCGACCAGGATCTGGACAATACAATACCAGAATAATTGCTTTCTTTCTTTTATATTTAAAAAAGCCTCTTTAAATTTTTTTACTTCTTCCCCAAAATTATATTTCTTTTTTTCTTTGACAGTTTTCCTGGAAACTTCAGTTTCTTTTAGATGCTTCCCTCGATAATAAAGCCCTGCACCCATTGATATTGAGGAAATGAAATACATTATCCTGCAGCCCATAACAAGACCAAAACCGTCCACTATCATACCTGCCAGCGGTACAAGAAGGCTCGCGCCATTAAGCATTACCTGCAGGAAAGCATAGATATTTGCTCTTTTGTCTTTTGGCGTACCTTCAACAAAGAGACATTGCCAGGAGGCCATTGCTATCATGCAAAGATTATTTATTATCGTTCCGGCGATAAACCACCATATATTCTGTGCAAAAGAAAAGACCAGCATCGCAGTAAGCCACGTTAAAGAATCAAATATCATAAGAGTTCTCTTTTGCCCCAACCTGTCGGAAATTGTAGCGCCCAAAATAGTGCCTATCGCGGCAACCGCAATCCCGAGGGAAGTTACCAGCCCGACCTCAACCTTGCTTAAACCCAAAGCGATCATATATATCGGAGAGTACAGACCAAACCAGGCTATAGGCACCGTCCAGTTTGCTTCAGTCACAATAATTATCTTCGCATTTCCTTTTACAGAATAAACAAGTTCCTGTATCTTTGTCTTCTGGTAATCAACCAGATAAAGGGAATTTTTTATAACCGAAGATATTAAGCCATTAAATTGTTCTATGATCATACGACCGTCTCCACAATGTTGATAGCAATGACCCGCCTTATGTCAAACCTCTCCACCAGTAAATGAGGTCTTTTCAGAGACGGAAAACTCAAAACATTAAACTCGAAATTCGAAAAAACCACAAAGAACAAACCAGAAATATATTTAAAAATTACTTTTATGGAGCACATTTTCAATGCGCCGGACAGGCATCATTTACTCGCCCAGAGCATTCCTCTTTTTACTATTTCTTTTACTTCAGGGATATCGAAATCTTTAGCTGCGTGGCCAAGCGAGGTGTAGAAAACTCTGGCTTTGCCGTATTTCCTTTTCCAGACTACGGGCATTACAGTACCGTTTATCCAGGGATCTATATGACCGTCAAAGGTTGTAACAGCCAGAACTTCGTTGGACGGATCCACATGCATATAGTATTGCTCGGAGTTAATTTTAAAATCTGTAAAACCCTTTACTATTGGATCCTCAGGTTTTGTAATTTGAACGGAATAATCTATTATCCCGCCCGGATGCTGGACCCACTGCCCGCCTACTATATATTGATAGTCTACATTATTTCTAAAGGAGTCACCCATCCCTCCATGCCAACCCGCAAGACCAATACCGCTTTTTATTGCATCTACAAGCCCTTTTTCCTGTTCTTTAGTAATAGTTCCCATCGTCCAGGCAGGTACGATAAGGTCAAAAGACATCATTTTATCCTTGTCTGTATAAATATCCAGCTTATCAGAGATTGTAACATCATACCCATTCGTCTGAAGTACCGGCGCGAATATATCCACGCACTGCTTAGGTTCATGTCCGTCCCACCCGCCCCAGACCATTAACGCTTTTTTCATTTTCCCTCGCTCCTTTTTGAAAAAGATTCCACCGATTACAAAGCTACAGGATTCCACTGATACAAACATTTTATTCATTGTTTTTGCTGCACTTGCTTATTTTTCTTCACTTTCTGTACTTGCTTTTCTTGCTTCCCCTGCTTCACTTGCTAAATGCTTCCTTTACTCATCCCACGTTCTTTCAGGGAATGAAGTCTTCTTGCCAAACGGTCGAACCTGTCGCTCATCACCGGAGTCAGATTTTCAAAAGCAATTCCCAGAGAACAAAATTCAGGGTTTTGTCTCGAACGAACAACTCTGGATGATATCTGAATATATTTTTCGCCGTCAACTTCAAAAGTAACGAGAAGTTTTACTCCGAGAGGAAAGCACTTGTTTGTCATAACACTTGCGCCGCCTGCCGAGAAATCAACAAACCTTCCGACTATTAAAGAAGGATCTTCAGGCTCGGTAATTTCCACAGGAATACTTACACGCACCCTTATATGAGCTCGTTTATTTTCCAGACCCATCAATCACTCCACGAAACATTGCTGCTTCAATCTCCGGTTTTTTTGCTTTTATTATTCCGGAAATTACGGCTATACCGTCAGCTCCTGCTTTCATAACATCTTCCGCATTATCTTTTTTAATCCCGCCTATTCCTATAACCGGGATATTTATTCTTTTTTTTATATTACTTATTATATTCAAGCCAAGAGGTTTTCCATACTTTGCTTTTGAGGTTGTAAAATATATCGGCCCGATAAAAACATAATCAGCGCCTTCTTTACAGGCTTTTTCTGCATCCTTTAGACTGTGGCAGGACTTTCCAAGCAGTTTGGTCTTACCAATTATTCTCCTGGCATCCCTTACCGGTATTGAAGAAGATGTAAGATGCACCCCGTCAGCACCGGAAGCCAGAGCAATATCACATCTGCCGTTCACAATAAACGCCATTTTACCCGCCGCCTTTTTTATTTTTTTCGCTAGAACAAGGAGTTCCGATGTATTTTCAAGGTCTTTTTCACGAAGCATTACCGCATCTGCACCTCCCGCCGCAGCAGCTTTCACAACACCGGAAAGAAGAGAGATTTTACTGAGCTGTTTTCTGTCGGTAACAAAACAGAAGGAAAACATTATCTTGCGCTGCCCTCCTTCTTGTCCTGAGGTTTCTTTTTCACCTCTTCCATCTTCTGTCTTCGGGTTTTTCTATCTCTGTTTACTTTTTCTTCAACCCCGTTTTTGCTGTAAACTATATCTAATTTTTCCAAAAGACATGAATCATTCACATAAAGATCCTGTTCGTATAAAGCTTCAAACTTATCAGGCAGAGGCGCTACTGTCGTAATAAACCTTCTTGAGACAACTTTACCCTCCCAATCGGTAACATATTGCTTTAAATCCACTTTTATTGATTTTGGTAAAACCGCATACGGATTGCTTACAAGCGTAATCTCCTGGTTTATTATAATTCCTTCAGCCGAAAGAGGTTCGTTAAATTGATCCAAAATCTGATAAGTGGTAAATGTGTTGTATCCGTAAATATCGGGTCCTTCCTCTATTTTATTGTCACGCGAAATCTGTTTAAAAACCAACGGCATTTTAACGTAAGTACGCCTGGATATTTCAAAGGTCTTCTTTTCTTTTTCACTTTCCAGGATATAGGTTAATTTTATCTCAACATCATCTTTCTTTTGACTCACTTTTCTTGTCTTAAATTTCGCTTCAGATTTAGAGGTATCTTCCGGTATGGCAAAAACACTTTCAGTCCCCCTCATAACTTCCCATTGATACCTTGTTTCTTTGACTTGATTTGGAGCGCATTTGAATAACCTGGCAGAACCCGGACCGTCACAGAAGAAAAGAAGAGGCTGATCAAGAATCTCGCCGCCAAACACTGCTACTTTTTTAATAAAAGTACGGGTAACTGTACCTGAGTTATCCCGGGCTATTATTGTAATCAAAGCCGGATTGGTCTTTGACGGAGAAGTAGGTGCTGTCCATTTTGCCTTAATAGTATCCTGGACAATTTCCAGTTTCCCGTTTCCATCATGGCTCCATTCATATTTTATACCGTCTTTAGCCTCGACTAGAAGTTCAACCGTCTCGCCAACCTTCGCAATTGAATCATAGCTTGGAAATTCGTAGCCAGGTGCAGCAGTGATGATTTGGGCGAACGAAATTGAACAGAGGATCATAAGACCAGCTAAAATTCTCATTATCATATTATATCTCCTTGATTCAGTAAAATTACAAATGACGAATTACAAACTACAATATATTGAGGTATATGACTCCTTATATTGTCATTTGTACTTTATCCTTTGTACTTATTATTAGCATTATACTTATTGAATTTTTTTAAACAACCTAAAGAATTCAGGAAAAGAAGTCTTCACACAGGCCGTATCTCTTATTTCCGACTTTCCTTCGGAAACAAGAGCAAGTACCGCCATGGACATTGCAATCCTGTGATCACCATAGGAAATGCTCTTTGCTCCCTTGGGTTCCGAACTGCCGTAAACAATAAAACCGTCTCTAAACTCTTTTGTCTTTACTCCAAATTTATTTAACTCTGTACAGAGGGTCTTTATTCTGTCGCTTTCTTTTACTCTTAATTCTGCCGCATCTTTAAAAACCGTCTTTCCTTTTGCCAGAGCTGCGGCAACGGCAAGAACCGGTATTTCATCAATAAGCCTGGGAATTACCTTACCTCCTATTACAGAACCTTTCAAACGGCTTGTTTCTACAATCAAATCCGCCGCCGGTTCAAACCTTATATTTCTTTTATTTACTATCCTTATTTTTGCGCCCATCTTCTTAAGTACATCTATTATACCTGTCCTAGTCGGATTAATCCCGACATTTTTGAGGACCAGTTTCGAGTTAGGAGTGATAAGTCCGGCTACAATAAAAAAAGCCGCCGAGGAGATATCACCCGGAACTTCAATTTTTCTGCCCTTTAGCTCCTGCCCGCTCTTTACACAGACCGTATTGCCTTTTACTGCAAGTTTAACTCCGAAATATCTAAGCATTCTTTCCGTATGGTCGCGTGATTTTTCAGGCTCAGTCACACACGTCTTCCCGTCCGCATAAAGTCCGGCCAAAAGAATTGCCGATTTTACCTGAGCGCTCGCAACTTTTGATTTAAAGTTAATCCCTTTAAGCTTTCCTCCGGTAACCGTAAGCGGAGTATAGTTACCGCCGTCTTTTCCTGTAATGGAGGCACCCATCTCGCGAAGCGGGTCTGTAACTCTTCTCATCGGCCGCTTGCAAAGCGATTTATCACCGGTAATTTTTGAGGTAAACGGCTGCGCCGCCAAAATCCCGAGAATCAGCCGTGTAGTTGTTCCGGAATTATTCGCATTTAAAATTGTCTTTGGCGCTTTTAATCCAAAAAGTCCTTTTCCAAAAACAACAACCCTGTCACCTTTCCGTACTATCTTAATCCCCATCTTTTTAAAACTATCCATAGTGGAAAGACAGTCCTCTGACTGTAAAAAGTTCAGGATAACCGTCTTACCCTTAGCTAGAGAGCCAAACATAATACTCCGGTGGGAAATGGATTTATCGCCGGGAATCCGGATAAGTCCGGACAGATTGACAGCTTTATGTACGATTAATTTTTGCAATTTAGCCTCAAGTTATAATCTTTGTCCATAACGTCTGTAAAAGTCTATAAAGGTCCATAAAAGTCTTTTTTTAACTGTGGCATTATTATATTACAAGCACAGACACTGGATCCCAGATTAAAGCACTCTGGGATGACAGAATTATTCTTTTTCTGTCACTTTGCTCCCTTTTTCCACTTTATCCACTTAACCCACTATTTTCAACAAATTAAATCCTGACTTCTTGTCGTACTCTCTGACTACTTTTGTTTCCAGTTCTATGATTACGCCTTCCAGAACAAGGTAGGCTTCGCTGCCGGTCCTTAGACAACCGACGTATGTCTTTTTTCCCCGGCCCAACGCCAAGTGAATATGGACTTTTGGTTCTTTACCCATGAGGAACATCGTTCCGAAGGCGACTACTTCATGAGCACCTTTTATTTTTTGCCAGACTGGTACCGGAGGGATACAGGTTTTCTTCGGACCGGTCACTACTTTGCAGTTCTTAATACCTCCGGTCAGATGAATTATTCCCGCTTTGATCTTTTCTTTTTTGGCTGTTTTTATAAGACCTTCCAGGACATCATCACCGTCATTAAACCGAAGGACATAGATATTTTTTATCTTGCCTTTTGTGTAATCCATTAAAGGCTCTCCCTCTTTATCTTCGCTTCTTTAAGTAACTTTATAATCTCTTTTGACTTTCCTCTTTTGATTGCCTTTTCGAGTTTTACCGTTTGCCTAATAAAGGCCTTCATGCTTTTGCAGACATTTATTTTATTTGCCAGAGCTATCTCCGCCCACACCTCGGGATTTGAAGCCGCAATCCTTGTCGTATCTTTAAAGCCCTTACCGATAAGCGCCAATAAATTTTTATTTTTATTAATCACAGAGACTGACATGGCAGCCGCCACGAAATGCGAAAGATGACTCGTAGCCGCAAGAATTTTATCATGTTCAGCCGGTTTTAAAGTAATTACTCTTGCCCCGAGTTTTCTCCAAATGTTTACCACTTTCGTAAGCGCCATTCTATCAGTCAGTTTATCCGGAGTAACAGCGCAAACAGAACCTTTAAAGAGATCAGGACAGGCAAATTGAACTCCGCTCTTTTCTGAACCTGCTATCGGATGCGACCCCACAAAATAAGTATAAAGCGGAAGGTATTTGTTTGCCGCACTTACTATGTTTTCTTTCGTGCTGCCTCCATCGGTAACAATAGCCCCGGCCTTCAGGTAAGGACCAATCTTTGTAAGCATATCTTTTATATGAAGAACCGGAGTAGCCAGAAACACCAGATCCGCTTCCCCGAGAATCCAATAATCCAGAGAATATTCGGTTATCGCGCCAAGTTTTACAGCATTTTTTAGCCTGGCTTCATTCCTGCCGATTCCTATTACCCTGCAGGCAAGTTTTTGTTTGCGAAGCGCCATCCCAAAAGCCCCGCCGATAAGTCCGACTCCTATTATTGCAACTGTATTAAATTTTTTCATAAATCCCGCCTGTAAAAAAAGATAGTTAATAAAGTTTGTAAGGTTTATAAGGTTCATAAAGTCTTACACTAAGGGGGTATTAGTATCTTTAAAACAACCCTCATTTTAACTGATTATGTATAGTATAAACAAAATAACAGACAAAGTCCATAACGTAAAAACCAAAAGAAAAGGGCGCCTTTTCAGCGCCCTCTTTTATATTTTTCTTCTTTTACCTTATGGACCTTATAGACTTTTACAGACGTTATAGACTTGTTCTTAATATACCTCTGTCCCCTGTGTTCTTGTCATTTCCCTGTACGCTTCAATCAGTTTTTTTGTAATCGGGCCGGGTTTTCCATTTCCGATATTTCTTGTGTCCACATTAATGACAGGAATAACTTCTGCTGCTGTACCGGTCAAAAAGCATTCATCAGCAACATACATATCCACCATAGTGAAAGGTTTTTCCGACGCTTTGTAGCCCATATCTTTTGCCAGTTGCATAACCGTATCTCTCGTAATACCTTCAAGAGCTCCGATATAAGTAGGAGGAGTAATAAGCTCACCATTTTTAACAATGAAGATATTATCACCCGTGCATTCCGCGACATAACCCTCGCGGTTAAGCATGATTGCTTCCAGCACTTCGGCATTGTTGGCTTCTATTTTCGCAAGAATATTGTTCAAATAATTCAGCGACTTAATCATCGGATTAAGAGCTTCAGAAATATTTCTTCTCGTTGAGACACAAATTACAGGGAGGCCCTCTCTATAAAATTTTTCAGGATAAAGAGTGATACTTGCCGCAATTACAAAATAAAATGCTTTCGGACATTTTACAGGATTTAACCCCAGATCCCCGACACCCCGTGTTACCACAACTCTAATATAAGAATCCTTGAGTTTATTTTTTTTGATGGTAGCCACTATTTCCGCTTTCATCTTTTCTTTGGAGATAGGAATATTCATGGTGATAGCTTTAGCCGAAGTATAAAGACGTTCAATATGCTCATCCAGTTTAAAAACTCTTCCGTTATAAGAACGAATACCTTCAAAAACCCCGTCACCATACAGTAAACCGTGATCAAAAACCGAGATAACAGCTTTTTCCTTACGAACAAATTTTCCATTTAAATTAATGATAGAACCCATGAAAGCCCCCTTTAAAATCAATTACTAACTACTAAATTCTAAATCCTAAACAAAATCATTGTATTTATATTAATTAACTCCGTAAAGTTTAGTTATTAGTGCTTAATTCTTAGTCATTGTTTATAATTTAGTGCTTAGATCTTAGTTATTGAGTTATATTTTATTATACAACTTTCCCGTCTTTCATTTCAATTATTCTTTTGGAGAGTTTGGCAAATTCCATATTATGGGTAACTAAGACAATAGTCTGGTTTTTAGTTACGTTTATTCTTATAAACAGGTCTATTAGCAGATTGGCATTTTCAGTATCAAGATTTCCCGTCGGTTCATCCGCAAGCAGGATATCCGGATTGTTAATCAATGCGCGGGCCATTCCGACTCTCTGTTGTTCTCCCCCTGAAAGTTCCCCGGGCCGGTGGGTCATACGGCTTCCAAGCCCCAGTTCGTTTAAGAGTTCTTTAGCCCTTTCCTCGGCATCCAGGCCTAAAATCATTGCCGGCATCAGCACATTTTCAAGCGCAGTAAAATCAGGTAATAAGTTATAGAACTGGAAAACAAAACCTATCCTCTGATTCCTCACCGCAGAAAGCACGGTATCGTTCATTTTGTAAAGATCACTGCCATTAAGGTAGACATTTCCAAAAGTCGGATTTGAAATACCGCCAAGTACATTTAATAACGTGGATTTTCCGGCACCGGAAGGGCCCAGAAGAGTAACAAGCTCACCCTTTTCCACTTCCAGATTAATACCTTTAAGAACTTCTACACTCGTATCACCCAGTGTAAAAGCTTTATGAACATCTTTGGCAATCAGTACTTTTTCACTCATAACGCACCGCATCCACAGGATCCATCTTTGCCGCCTGTCTCGCAGGATATAGAGTAGAGATAAAACTAAGAAGGAGCGAAACTCCGACTATCAAACCGATATCAAAGATCTTCAACTCCGCAGGAACATGATCGATATAATACACTTCCCCGGAAAGAGGGATAAGATGATATTTTTGCAGCAACATGGAAAGGGTTATCCCGATGACCGCGCCCATAAAAGTCCCAACCATTCCAACTACCATTCCCTGGTAAATAAATATTTTCATAATTCCTCGCTGAGACACTCCGAGCGTCCGCAGGATTCCGATGTCTTTTCTTTTTCTCATAACCATCATTATTAAACTGCTGAGAACATTGAATGCTGCAACAAGTATTATCAGGGTAAGAATTATCCCCATAACTATCTTTTCAAGTTTAAGAGCTGAAAAAAGGTTTTTGTTCATAACCATCCAGTCATAAACCCCGAGATTGCTGTCGATATTTCCCCGGAGGTCCTTATCTATCTCTTTTACACTGTAAATATCCTTAACCCGGATATCTATACCGCTGATCCTGCCGGGTATTTCGAATAGCTGCTGAGCATCATGGAGATAAATATAGGCAAATGTCGCATCATATTCGTACATCCCGGATTTAAAAATACCGACCACTTCATATTTTGCGAATTTTGGTATCATTCCAAGCGCAGTCGTCTTGAATATAGGAGTGATTATCACCACTTCATCGCCGACCCTGGCGTATATCCTAGCCGCAAGTTCTTTACCAAGAATAATACCGGGCTTTTTATCCTGAGCAGGAAGAAGTATTTTTGTTTCAGTATCACAAACCTTTGGCTGCTGCAGGGGATCGACACCCCAAAGAGCCGCACCTTCCGTGGTCGACCCTATTTTCATCATACCCTGAGAAAACACAAAAGGAGTCGCCGAAACCACACCTTTCGTTGCCTTTGCTATATCAACAGTTCGCTGGTAATCAGGAATAGCTCTGTAAGTTTTATCATAAATTACAATGTGGGATTTAATACTGAGTATATTTTCTCGAATATCCTTCTGAAAACCGTTCATAACGGCTAATACGATAATAAGAGAGGCGACACCAAGAGTGATACCGCCCAAAGAAATAAAAGTAATAATAGAAAAAAAGGCCTGCTTATTCTTTGCCCTTAGATACCTTAGGCTGATAAAAAGATCATACGCCCTCTTCATCTTTAGGCCTCATTTGTGGAAAGAGAATTACATCGCGAATAGAAGGGGAGTTAGTAAAAAACATCACCATACGGTCAATACCGATACCAAGTCCTCCCGCCGGAGGCATTCCATGTTCAAGCGCGGTAATATAGTCGTAGTCAACTTTTTTAAGCTCCGCTTCTTTTTCATGGTCTATCTGTTTTAAAAATCTTTCTTTCTGGTCAAGCGGGTCGTTTAACTCAGAAAATGCATTTGCAGTTTCCCTGCCGAATATAAAAACTTCAAATCTCTCAACCAGCATATCATCATCCCTTTTCTTTTTGGCCAGAGGAGAGATCTCTATCGGATAATCCTTAATAATAGTCGGCTGAATGAGAGTCGGCTCCACTATCTTCTCAAAAAGTTCATTTATCAACTGTCCTTTAGACACAACAGGTGCCGTTTCAATATTTTTTCCGGCACAAGCCGCTTTAATTTCATCAAAGCTAAGATTTAAAACATCTATGCCCGTCACTTCCTTAACGGAATCAGACATGGAAATCCTCTTCCACGGCCGCGCAAAGTCTATTTCTTTTTCCTGGTAAACTATCTTAGTTGTCCCGAAGATATTCTTTGCCACATATTCAAAAATCTCTTCCGTAAGGTCCATCATATCATTATAATCCGCATACGCCTGGTAAAGTTCAAGCATCGTAAATTCAGGATTATGTTTAATGGAGATACCTTCATTCCTGAAGTTCCTGTTGATCTCAAATACCCTCTCAAACCCGCCGACCAGAAGACGTTTTAAATATAATTCCGGAGCAATCCGCATGAAAAGTTCGATACCCAGAGCATTATGAAAGGTCTTAAACGGTTTTGCCGCAGCTCCCCCTGGAATAGAGTGCATCATCGGAGTTTCCACTTCAAGGAAACTTTTTTCTTCAAGGAATTTCCTGATAAGTTTAATAATACAGCTTCTGGTATAGAACGTGTCTTTAACTTCGGGATTTGCTATCATATCCAGGTATCTCTGACGGTAACGAATCTCAACATCCTTAAGTCCATGCCACTTTTCCGGAAGCGGAAGCATTGATTTTGAAAGAAGCGTAAGCTCACGGACCCTGATAGTAACTTCTCCTGTCCTGGTCTTAAAAATATCGCCCTTAGCTCCGATAAAATCACCAATATCCAGTTTTTTAAATATTTCCCACTGCTTTTCACCCAAGAGGTCCATTTTGAAATATATCTGTATCAAACCTGCGCCGTCTTTTATATGAGAAAAAGCCGATTTACCATGCTCGCGAAGGCTCATAATCCTTCCGGCAACCGCGTAAATATCCTCTTCCAGGTGCTTCCCGATCTCCAGATCTTTGTACTTTTCAGTAAGTTCTTTACTCTTCCCGGTAGGATCAAACTTATAAGGATAAGGATTTACCCCTGCTTCCCTGAGCTTTTTAACCTTTTCTGCCCTTTCCTGAAATATCTCGTTTTCCATATTCTAACCACCTGTTTTTGAAATTACCGATTTTCAAGTATTGTACTATATTAGCCGTGATTTTTCAAATAATATCACGGCTGATGACACAGATGGGTAGTGAGATGGCACAGATAGCTACAGATAGAGTAATTAGCTTAACGCTTTTACTTTATGGACTTTACAAACCTTATTAACCTTATGGACGAATTCTATAAGGCATCCTTGTCTTCGCGGTCAGGCATCCGTGCCCGAATCTAGTCAAAAGAAAATAGATATTGTATATTATAATCTTATTAATCACTTTCCCTATGTTGGCATGATGTTTGCTTATTAAAGCAGGTAGAAGGTAAAATTGATCCAAAAGGAAGGTAAATATGAGAAACAGTGGTAAAGAGATAGAAACATTGATTATGGCATTTCTTTTGCTGGCTCTTCTGCCTTTAGACCTATATGCTGATAATATAATAAAAGCCGCCTCGAATGTCGAGGCTGTTGATGCCGGTGAGGATGCGAATATCACGGTTAACGTAACAGACCTTAAAGATTACGCCATTAACCACGCCCAGGTAACATTTTCTGTCGTATCGGGCGGCGGTTTTGTAAAACCGGAACCTGTTTTCACTAACTTAGCAGGCATAACACGAACGGTCTTTACCACCGGAAATACGCCCGGAATGAATATTTTAAAAATAGAAGCAGATACAACCGACCCGGTCTTTATCAGTATTAAAGGAATGGACTCACCACCCCTGGATTTTTCCGTAAACATTGATCAAGAGATATTCTATCCTGAGACCTCAGGCAGGATTACCGTTTTTGTAAACAACACCAAAAATAGACCTTGCTCTAATGTCCCTGTAACAATCAATTCTACAAAACTGATGGTACTAGAGCAGTCTTCTGGAAAGACTGATGCCGGAGGTAAATTCTGTACAGGTGTAAAGGCCGGAAAAAATACGGGAACAGTCAAATTGGAAGTATCCGCAGGCACTCTTTCCTCTCAGATTAAAGAGATATCCATCATCCCCTCTCCGATAACTTCTTTTCAGACAACGGCCGAATCTTACGATATCTTTACAAAAAGCAGTACAACCCTCAAAGTAAAGGTGGAAGACATCCGCAAAAATCCTGCTGCAAACATAAAAGTAAGTTTTTCGGTTACCGAAGGCGCCGCACGGTTTGAACCCGCGGAAGCAGTGACCGCGGCTGACGGAATCTGTTTTGTTAAACTCAGAAGCGGTGATGCAGAAGGAACTATAGTGGCCGGGGTAAAGTTAATCAATGAAGAAAGAGCAAAAGATTTGGAGCCGGCTCTTTTGACTATAAATGTAACCAGTCTCATTTTACCTCCGGCAAAGCTGGAACTTAAAGCTAATCACTCGTTTGTGACGGCAGGAGATGAGGTAACTTTAACCGCAGCGGTTTTCGACAAAAAAGGGAATCCCGTTACGGGCGCCGCCGTAAATTTTAAAGTGTCAGCAGGCACCGGCAAGCTCAGTTCTAAAATTGTCTATACAGGTAAATACGGCAAGGCTGTCCTCACGCTTCGAACAGGTGCTAAAGCCGGTGTAAACTCGGTAAGAGCCTCATGTGAAAAACTTCCCGCACAGGCAGTATCCGTTAATACCGAAAGTCAAATAGTTCTCGCCAGAAAAAATGCGGGGACTCCCTCCAAGCTGAATGTTTACCTGTCGCAAAAATCAGGCAAGCCCGCTGTTTGCGCTCTTATAACGGATTCCAATTATCTTCCGGTCAAAGGTGTGCAAATGTTTTTTAATATAATCAAAGGTAAAGGCAGTCTGGCGGCCCTGTCGACGAAAAGCGACGCGAATGGACTTGCATCTGTCATTCTGAAGCCGGAGGGTTACGGCACCCTGGACATCAGGGTAAGCGTAAACTCCGGAATTGTACCAAAAGATATTTCATACAAGAACATTTCTCCGGTGCATTTCAGTTTTACCCCACTTTCCGGAATATTTACCGTGCTTTTAATGATTTTGGTTTTACTTCTGAATAAGAGGGTTAAACTTCGACATATTGATACATTCACCGGCTTGAGAAATGAACTGTCTGCAAAATATCAAATAAAAAAGGCAATAAAATATAAGAAGAAATTCACAGCCATATTACTGGACCTCAATAACTTTAAATATTTCAATATAGTTAATGGTTATGAAAAAGGAAATGAACTTATACGCGCCATAGCCGATATATTAAAAATAAATACCGGGCATTTAGGCACTGTTTACCATCTTGGCAGCGATGATTTTATGGTATTAATAAAGAAAAATAAGGCGGAGGGAGTTCCGGAAGAGCTCGCTAAAAAAATAGCAGAAAAGATAAAGTCTTTCTATCCTGAAGAAGAGCAGAGAACAGGCCTTGTGCATATAGAAGAAAAGAGCAGAAAGGAACTTCCTCTTACTTCGGTTTCCCTGGCAGTTATGGATAGCAGATTCTTCCCTGTATCGAATTTCAACGAGTTCATAGACAAAGCCGAGAAGGTCATGAAAGCGGCCAAGATCAAAGACGGTAATGGAGTAGCCCATAATATTGACTCTAACCCGGACATTGGCAGGCAATATAAGATAGGCTGGTTTACCGTCTTAAGTTTGCTTTTTGTTCTCTTACTGCCTTATTCTTCTCAGGCAAAGGAGCCCCAGATGAATTTAGGCGCCTGGTCAAGCTCCCAATCGGCCGGAACAGGTAAAACTGTCAAAATAACTGCGCATGTCTCCGATCCAAAAGAACACCCGGTATCAAATGCTTTTGTAGTATTCTCGGTGGGAAAAGGAGACGGATATGTCAAAGACAGTTATAGTATCACCGATGACAGCGGCAACTGCTCTGTCATTTTCTTTACCGGAAAGACAAAAGGCATAAACACTATAAATGTTTACAGCAATGGACTGCTTCCGGTTGAAGTAAAAGTAACCGGAAGGCAAATGGGGATGGAGGTTCTTAACTATTCTCTCACCTTTCTTCTTCCATTCTGCATATTCCTCCTTCTGGTGAAGATCGTAAATATGCTGCTTCTTCTGAGAGGAATCGATAAGGACAGCGGTTACCGTACCCGTTTCTTTGCTGAAAAGAATATTAGAAATCTGAGCAGAGAGAGCGGTGACTTTGTAACCACTTTTATCCAATTCAGGGATTTTCGAGAATTCTGCAAGATCTACGGATACCACAAAGGCGATAAGGTCATTAAGAATTTCTCAAAATGCATAAAGAATTCTGTGCTTGAAGCCAACGGAAAACCCGAAGAGATCTTTTATTACTGGAAAGACAGATTCACAATTGTATCCGGATCAATGGATCCGGAATTGTTCACCAAGTACCTGATAAAAAACATGGAAATCATGGTCCCCCTTCTCTGCTCTAACAGAACAGAAAACTATTCTACTCTTAATTTGCTGATAGCCCGGATAGAGAGTTCCCAACTTAAAGTAAAATACCTTGAAGAAATAATGAATGCAGGTGAAACTCTTATGAATAAAGCAAAGGGAAATACCGGTAATTTTGACCTGAGTTATTCAAAATATCTATCTGACGAGAAGGCCAAAATATCCGCGGAGGCAGCCACTGCCGGGGCCGTGAAAAAAGCACTTCCGGAAAAGATTGATGTAGAAGCAGTACAACCTGAAATTCATATGGAGCCTTCAATGGAAGAGATAAACACGGAAGAGGAAAATAAATATGCACTTGACGAAAAAAAGGCCGCCGAAGAATTGAAAGAAAAAGAGACACAAATAAGGATGCAGACCGAAAACGCGAGAAAACTGGATATGGAATTACGCCTCCAGAAAGAAATAAAAGAATACAATGAAAAAGAAGCAGAGAAACACATGAAACTCGAGGCAGAAAAAAAAGCCATACGGGAAGCTGAAATAAGCCTGAGAAGAGAAAACGAGAAACGCGTTATGCGCGAGTTAGAAAATAGAGCGAAGTTGGAAGCTAAAGAGGAAATGGCGAAGAGAGAAACCGAAAAAAAAGCTCTCAAACTTGCAAAGAAAATGGCAAAACGGGAGGCTAAGGAAAAAGCCCGCTTACTTGCAGAACAAACGGCTATGCGGGAGGCTGAGGTAAAAGCCCGCTTACTTGCAGAACAAACGGCTATGAGGGAGGCTGAGGTAAAAGCACGCATTCTTGCTGAACAAACGGCTAAGTTCAAGGCTGAAGAACTGGCAAGGCTCCTGGAGGAAACTGAAAAGACCAATCATTTTGAAGGCGAGAACGTACTTGAAGAAGACACAAAATATTATAATAACAAGGAAATATCCTGTCTTGAACAAAAGGTAGCTCAGGATCCGGAGAACATTGAACTCCATGTCAAACTCTCGGATCTATACTACGCAAACAATATGCATCAGAAAGCCGTGGAGAAACTACTTTTTCTGGCGGACAACTTTTTTGAAAGCAAACTTTACAAATACGCTCTGAAGTTTTACCTGCGTATTGTTGAGATTGACCAAAACTACCTGCCTGCAAAGATAAAAATTGCCCGAATCTATATTCAGAGCGATATGGACAGGGAGGCAAAATTCGAATTGTTGAGTATTTCCGAACTCTATCTGGTACAAGACAACATGGAAAAGGCCGAGGAGTTCGCTAACCAGGCAATAGAATTCAAAAGTCTTGAAGCTCATTATATTCTGGGCGCTGTATATTATAAACGCGGTCTTTTGAAGGAAGCTGCCGAAGAAATGATAACTCTGTTAAAGATAAAACCAAAACATTTAAAAGCTCTGCAATGCCTTTTCTATTCCCGTATGGCATCTAAGGATTTTATACAAGCTTTGACCGCTTACGAAAAGATATCGGCTGTTGAAGCTAATCCGGGGGAAAATTCCAAAGATTGTCCGAATGAGAGTTTTGCTAAAGAATGCATGAAGTTTTTGATGAACGAAGTGGATGCCCTCGTGCAGAAGAAACTTGTTTCCGAAGCAGTCCAACTTACACAAATCATAATTGATAAACTGCCTGAAAATATCGAGGTAAAGGCCAAAATGGCCTCCCTGATGGAAGTAAAAGGCCTACCCAAGGAAGCAGCCCAGAGTTATAGAAAAGTAAGTGTTTTCTATCTCGGGCAGAAACAAAGAGCTGAAGCAGAAAAATACAGTAAAATGGCTGACAAACTTGACCCGCTGCCGGCTGTTAACACTGTCGCAGAACCGGGAGAAAAGGCAAAAAAGAACGCGGTGTCTTATCTTTAAAACAAGCAGCAGATATACTTTTACTTGTTTTAGATCATATTTCTCTTCATCGGTTCTAAAGATCATTTCCTTAAACTATGATTTTGTTTTTTTTAAATAAATATTATGAGTATATTCTAATACCAGGTCTGTACCACACGCTATTTTGAAACTTTTTATGACAAAATGCTGCTTTTATATGAACTAAATATTTTAAAAATCGCATTTTTAACATAATTCAGCGGAAGTTGGGCTAGATACAGGCACTTTTAAATTTTAAAGAGTGCACTTTTAAAATTTAGTTAACAACAAAAAAAGGCCGGTGAAAAACCGGCCTTTTTTATATATCTCTCTCAGTCTCTTTCTGTTTTTTTACTCTTGCTTCTTTTACTTCCCTTTCTTCACTTGCTGTCCTTGCTTTCTCTGCTTTTCTTGCTGCTCTCTAGAACTTCATTCCCACAGATATTTTATGGACAAAACCCATGTCCCCGAAAGGTACTAAACCGTAATCCAGGGTGTAGGTTGTCCAGTTAAAACCTAATCCAAAGGTAAAACCTTTGAACCCTGTCACTTCGTTTATGCT
>MFGV01000028.1 GCA_001778375.1 Candidatus Firestonebacteria bacterium RIFOXYD2_FULL_39_29 | reverse complement strand
TTCTTGGTTCCAGTTGTCAAAGAACGGTGTTTCTAGAAATAATTGCGACACAGTCTGCATTAGTAATTATTATTAATAGGGTAGTCCCAGTTTATCCGCGGTCTTCTCGAGGTTCTTTAGCCGTCTAGATAAAGTCGGGTGTGTGCTCAGCATATTAATCATCCAGCTTTCTTTAAACGGGTTTACAATAAATAAGCTCGCTGTCGAAGGTGAACCGCCTTCTATCGGAGCTTTCTTCGCATAACTGTGTATTTTTTCAAGCGCAGTTCTCATACTGCTCGGCCTATTTGTAACAGTCGCAGCGCCGCTATCGGCTTCATATTCCCTGGCTCTGCTTATAGCCATCTGGATAAACATTGCTATTATCGGTGTCAAGATTGCGAGTACCAATAAAACAATAGGATTCCGGTCTTCATTATCTCCGCTTCTGCCGCTAAACATAGAAGCGAAATAAGACAGATTGGCAAGCATTGATATTGCCGAAGCAATACCCGCTGCCAAAGTGGCAATCAGAGTATCACGGTGTTTTACATGTGAGAGTTCATGCGCAAGTACAGCTTCAAGCTCATGCTTTGAAAGTAAACTCATTATTGAAGGACTGACAGCAACTGCCGAGTGAGCCGGATCCCGGCCTGTAGCAAACGCATTTGGCGCAGCCATCGCAATAATATAAACTTTTGGCATCGGAATATCCATCCTTGAAGCGAGATTCTGTACCATCCCATAAAGTTCGGGTGCATCTTTTGCTTCCACAGGCTTTGCCCCGTACATGGAAAGAACTATCTTATCCGAAAACCAGTACATTACCAAATTCATAAGCATTCCGAACACAAACGCAATGATTACTCCGGTCTTTCCTCCAAACAAACCGCCAAAGAACATAAACAACCCTAAAAGAGCTGCCAGTAATACTGTTGTTTTTATTGCATTCATTCTATTTTTCCTCCTTTTTAAGATGATTCCACTGATACAAGTTAAAAGTAGTTTACTGTTTAAATATTTGGCTTATGACTATTTCGAAAAATGCATACCGGGTCCAACTTTATTCCCGCGTGCGTAGTCTTCAAAACTCATTTCTTTTTTTCCTTCAGGCTTAACGCATTTTACAAGGAGCGCTCCGATTCCCGCTTTAACTATTAAACCTTTTCCTTTCTCGGCGCCGATAATCTCACCTGCTTTGCCTGTTTCTTTGAAATTTACTATTTCAGTCTTGAGAATTTTTATCAATTTACCGTTCAATTTAGAGTAAGCACTTAGTAGCGGTGCAAGTCCACGAACCAGGTTATGTATCTCAACAGCGTTTTTTGCCCAGTCAATATTGCCAATATCATCAGGCAATTTACCAAAGTAAGTCGCATCTTCTTTTTTTTGTTCCTTTCTTTCAGCTTTTTCTGCTTCGAGGTCATCTATCGCCTTTATCAGGAGTTCTTCCCCTGCTATAATAAGTTTTTCCAGAAGGGTTTTAGCATTATCATCTTTCTCTATTTTAACTTCTTTTTGCGCTATAATATCCCCTTCATCCAGTTCTTTCTTAACATACATTATGGTAACACCGGTTACCTTCTCCCCATTTATCAAAGCCCAGTTATATGGTGCTGCCCCACGGTATTTCGGCAGAAGTGAGAAATGAAGATTAATCGTTCCCTTTGCGGGCAAATCTATAATCTCCCGGCTCAATATCTGACCATAAGCCACAACAACACCGAGGTCATAACTGTTATTCTTTATGCTTTCAAAGAATATATCGTCTTTTATCTTCTCCGGCTGATAAGTTTTAAGCCCGAGCAGCCCTGCAAGACCCTTTACTTCGCAAGCCTTTACGTTCAACCCACGGCCTCTTGGTTTGTCACAGGAGGTTACTACTTCAATCTCATGTCTTTTCGTATCAAAGAGCTTTTTCAACACTCTTGCCGATATATCCGCTGTACCGTAAAATAATATCTTCATTTTCCCTTGGTTTCTTTTTCGAGTGCTTTAAGCCTCTTACTTAAAAGTATATACTTAATCTTACTCATATGATCCACAAAAAGCACACCATTTAAATGATCTATCTCGTGCTGCATTACCCTTGCCAGTATTCCTTCGGCTGTTATTTCTTTATCCTTGCCTTTCAAATCCTTATAAGACACAATTACCTTTGACGGACGCTCTATCTCAGCAAATATTTCAGGGAAAGAAAGACAGCCCTCTTCAAATTTTATACTGCCTTCCGAAGCTGTAATCTCAGGATTAATAAGGCATAGAACCTCGCCTTTTTTATCTCCCCTTCCGGCATCAATAACACAAATTCTTTCCTGTATTCCGACCTGATTTGCGGCAAGCCCTACTCCTTTTGCCGCATTCAATGTCGAAATCATAGATTCAGCCAGCTTTAAAATACGCTCATCGATCTTTATTATCTTTACAGCTTTCTTTCTAAGTATTGGAGTTCCATATTTTACTATTTTCATGATCTTTCACCTGTATTATGAACCTCTGCGGACTTACGTCCGGAGTTTCGGCGAGTGGAATTCAATTTATTATTCATGCCGCATTCATCCACGGAGTTACCTCCGTGGTTTTCTGCGGCATACTCGCCATAATATATTTTTGTTTTTTTGTATTATGATTTTTGTCATCTTAGAGTGTAAATTTCTCTCCAAGGTAAAATTCTTTTGCTTTCTTATCGGTTGAAAGCTTTTTAGCATCCCCTGAAAGAAGAATTTTACCTTCATACATTATATAGGCCCTGTCTGTAACCGAGAGAGTTTCCCTTACATTGTGATCGGTAATAAGAATACCAAGCCCTTTCTTTTTTAATTGAGAAATTACCTGCTGGATGTCAGCAACCGTAATAGGATCAATACCTACAAAAGGTTCGTCCAAAAGCAAAAATGACGGATTAGTTACAAGTGCTCGTGCAATCTCCACTCTTCTTCTTTCCCCGCCGGAAAGTGTATATGCCATACTCTTTCGCAGCTTTGTAATACTAAATTCATCAAGCAAGCGGTCTAAATGCTTTTTTCTTTCCAAATCGGTCAAATCCATCGTTTCCAGTATTGCCATTATATTATCTTCCACCGAAAGTTTCCTAAATATTGAAGGCTCCTGAGGCAGATACCCCACTCCGTATTTCGCCCTTTCATAAGTGGGACATTTTGTCACATCTGTTGAACCAATATAGACTTTTCCCGCTTCCGGCTTTATAAGACCAACGATCATGTAAAAGGTTGTGCTTTTACCTGCGCCATTTGGTCCCAGTAATCCGACAATTTCACCTTTGTTAACTTCAATATTTACTCCGTTAACAACGTAGCGTTTTTTATATTTTTTTGTAAGCCCTTCAGTTCTTATCAGCATTTTTTTTCTCTTCAGGATAGATCCTGGCCGTAACATTTTTGTCAGCTATAAGCTTTCTTTGTTTAATAAAAATAGAAATCTTTTCTCCCTTGTAAGTATTACTTCCTTTTTTCACTTCAGGTTTGCCTTCCAGAATAATAGTGTCTTGAATCTTATCATAATCGGCACTACCGCAATTAATCAAAATATCATCACGCGTTATAATCACCGAACCGGACACCATGGCTCTTTCTCCCCCGTTAAGAACATCTACGGAATCTCCTCTTATATCCGTCTTCATTCCATCCTTCTCAGTCAAGAACAAAACAGCATCTTTTTTCATCAGAAGCTGTCCCGTATCTTTCAAATATTCTGTATAACCCCCTGTTATTTCCAGTTGTCTACTCTCACTCCAGAAAGAAACATCCTGCTCTGCAACTACTTTATTTCCTCCGGGCAAAAGAACAAGTTTTTCTGCTTTCAATACATTTCCTGAATGTTTAAGAACAACATCTCCATTGTACGTAACTTCTTTTGTCTTGCTGTTGATTGTCCAGGACTTTGCGGTAATAGTCAAAGGATTCTCTTTACTGATTTTCATCTCTTCTGCAAAAAGAGGAAGAAAACCGGAGAATACTATTAAAATCGCAATAATACTTTTCATTTCTTTTTCTTTTCCTTAAAGGCATCCGGATCCGATATTTTAGTACTTACTTTCTTTAGGGTAATATTTTCCAGCATAAGATCTGACTCCATTCCCACGCCTTCCATCGTATTATCACCCTTCACAACTTTTACATATTCATTTGTTTGAAGCTTGTTTTTTACGCTATACCAGGTAAGACTTGAGGTTTCAAGTCTGGAGCCATCCATTGTAGTAAGTACTACATTACCCTTAACATCTATATCATTAGTATCAGTTCTAACAACACCTGTTTCAGACTTTAGATTTGCGACTTCTTTATCCTTATCATAGTACCTGGTTTTTACATTAAAAAACCTGATTCTTTTTGCCCTGGGATTAATTGAGGCCTCAGCAGCATCTATCTCATATTTTTTTATTCCCAGTTCAGTCTGCACCATATGAAAGCCCCTCATTGTTACCACATCCCTTGTCTTATCGGAAAGGGAGGCTTTTCTCCCGGATTCACTGCAACCGCAAAAAAAGAGGATTAAAACAACTATGAACACCGATTTTTTCAAAGTTATTCTACCTGCTTAATTTTAAAAGATCATGAAGATGGATAATTCCAACAAGCCGATCAGTCTTTCCCGTTACCAACAGTGTACTTATCGACTTTACTTCTGTCATCCTTACGGCCTCATCCACCAGAGCATCTTTACAGATAGTTCGAGGATTTTTAGTCATGATATCCCGCGCTTTTTTCTGCATAATATTCCTGTCTAAAGTAAGATGTGTTCTGAGATTTTGATCGGTTATTATACCGGTCAATCTTCCTCTTTTATCTACAACCGAGGTACAACCCATTTTTTTTGAGGTCATTTCATATATAACTTTTCTCATATTAACATTTTCACAAACAACCGGGAGTTCATTTCCTTTACGCATAATATCTTCAACTTTTTTTAATTTCCGCCCTAAACTGCCTCCTGGATGGAGGAGAGCATAATCCTGTTTATTGAAACCCCTTTTGATCAAAAGTACCACCGCCAGGGCGTCTCCCATAGCAAGCTGGGCCATAGAAGAAGCAGTTGGAGCCAAGCCAAGAGGACAGGCCTCTTCCTTTACTTCTACATTTAAACTAATATTACTGCTTTTCGCCAATTCAGATTCCATGTCTCCTGTCAAGGCTATCAATTTTGCACCAATTTTTTTAATTGCAGGCAGTATTTCCAACAACTCTTTTGACTCCCCGCTCTGTGATAAAGCTATAACAACATCAGAACTTAAAACTGTCCCCAAATCGCCATGAAGACCCTCAGCTGAATGAAGGAACAAAGCCGGCGTACCGGTAGAAGCCATTGTCGCTGAAATCTTTCTGGCTATAATACCGGATTTCCCGATACCGGTCACAATAACCCTTCCCCTGCATTTATAAAGGAGGTCAACCGCCTTTATAAAGTTCTTATCTATACTTTTTGTAAGAGCCAAAACCGATCCGGACTCTATTCTTAAAACTTCTTTTGCTTTCTTAATCAGATATTTATTGTTGACCATTTCACCGATCCTTTACAATATTATATATTTTTTTTGCCCTATTAAGAAGTTCTTTTAACTCATTAAGCGGCAGCATGGAAGATGCATCACACAGGGCATTTCTGCAATTCGGATGTGTCTCAATGAAAAGACCGGAACTACCCGCAGCAATTCCGGAAAGCGCCATAGGCATTATCATCTCAGGGGTCCCGCCTCTTTTATCCTTACTGGTAAAACCCGGAACTCGAACGGCATGAGTGACATCAAATATTACAGGATAACCGTAACTCTTCATAATTGTAAACGCCCTCATATCGGTAATCAGCGTGCTATAGCCGAATATAGAACCGCGTTCGGTAATAATTATCTTCTTGTTTCCTGTAGATTCTATTTTAGTGATAATCTTTTTCATATCCCACGGAGACAAAAACTGAGCTTTTTTTATGTTTACAACTCGACCGGTATTTGCCACCTTCAAAGTCAGCGTAGTCTGCTGACAAAGGTACGCAGGAATTTGAATAATATCTGCAACTTCTGCAACGGCATCAACTTCACTGCAGCAATGAACGTCAGTAAGGATAGGAACTCCTACCTTCTCTTTTACTTTTTGAAGTATTCTAAGCCCCTCTTTAATTCCAGGACCCCTGTAATTTTCCACAGCCGTCCGGTTGCTCTTATCATAAGACGCTTTAAATATAAAAGGGATCTTCAACCCGGTAGCGATCTCTTTAATCTTTCTAGCAATAGAAATACACATCTCTTCCGATTCAATAACGCAAGGCCCTGATATCAGGATAAACTTCCCTTTATTTGCTTTATAGTCAAAACCTGTCATTTATTTTTTCCTCTTTTTAGATTGAGGCTTTTCTTTTTTATGAAGAGAGGCCTTTACAAAATCCGCAAAAAGCGGGTGCGGAGATAAAGGTCTGGACTTAAATTCCGGATGGAACTGAACGCCTACAAACCAGGGATGCTCGGCTATTTCAACAATCTCCACCAAGCCTCCGTCCATTGTGGTGCCGGTAAGTTTTAAACCTTTGGCTTTCATGGCCGCTCTATATTCATTATTAAACTCATATCTGTGTCTGTGCCGTTCAGAAATGGCTTCCTTGCAATAGGCTTCGTATGCTTTTGAGCCTTTGGAAAGTTTGCAATCCCAGGCTCCAAGACGCATGGTCCCGCCCATATCCGTCACATTACGCTGACTGTCCAACAGAGATATTACTTTATACTTGGTGTTTTGATCAAATTCTGTACTGTTAGAACCTTTTAAACCGAGGACATTTCTTGCGTATTCTATAACTGCGCATTGCATCCCCAGGCAGATACCAAAAAACGGAAGTTTTTCTTCTCTCGCGTACCTTATAGCTTCTATCTTTCCTTCTATACCTCTTCCGCCAAAACCTCCGGGAACGAGAATTCCGGTTACATCTTTGAGAGCTGCTTTAGCGCCATTTTTCATAATTGAATCCGCCTCTATCCAGTGAAGGTTAACCCTGGCATCATTCGGTATTCCGGCGTGGACAAAAGCCTCAATAATACTTTTATACGCATCCAGCAGCTCAACATATTTTCCTACTATACCTATATTAACAGCTTTCGCCGGATTAATAACCTTATCAACTGCTTTCTCCCAGGTGGAAATATTTTGTTTTCCGTATCTAAGGTTAAGTATTTTCATAAGAATTATATCCAACCCATCTTCTTTTAACCTGAGTGGTAATTCGTAAACCGAATGCGCGTCAAGATTCTGGATAACAGCTTCTTCTTCGACATTACAAAACAGTGAAAGTTTACTCCTGACATCTTTTGTAAGTGGCCTGGAAGACCTGCAAATCAAAATATCAGGCTGAATACCGATGCTTCTTAGTTGCGCCACTGAATGCTGGGTGGGTTTCGTTTTAAGTTCACCCGCTGTACTTATATGAGGAACTAAAGTAACATGAACATATGCAACATTTTCTTTGCCAACATCTTTTCTAAACTGTCTGATAGCTTCCATAAAAGGGAGGGATTCTATATCTCCTACGGTGCCGCCTATTTCAATTATTGCAACATCAACGTCTTTATCTTTTGTAACTTTATGAATTCGTTCTTTGATTTCGTTGGTTATATGAGGAATGACTTGAATAGTTTTCCCGAGATACTCGCCTTTCCTTTCTTTAGTAATAACCGAGAAATATATCTGACCTGTGGTTACATTATTGTCTTTTGTCATATTGGCACTTGTAAATCTTTCATAGTGCCCAAGGTCAAGGTCAGTTTCGGCTCCGTCATCTGTCACAAATACCTCACCGTGCTGGTAGGGATTCATCGTTCCGGGATCAACATTTATGTAGGGGTCAAATTTCTGGAGAGTGACTTTCAGACCTCTTGACTCAAGTAAACATCCTATGGATGAACTGGTAATACCCTTTCCAAGAGATGATACAACCCCTCCGGTTACAAAAATGTATTTTGCCATTTCCTTCTCCTTTGTCAAAAAGATTTCACCGATTACAAAACTACCGGATTCCACTGATTTCTACTATGATTAAGTATTATATCATAAACAATAATCACTCTTGTATAAATTTATGCTTATTCTGTCATCCTGAACTCGATTCAGGATCCAGTGTCTTTGATGTTGATTATTACTTGCCGTTTTTCCTTAAAATCTCCACAACTTTCTTCAAATCCGCTTCCGTATCTACGGGAACGGTGTCAAACTTTGTCTGTATCGTCTTGATTTTATACCCATTTTCCAGAACTCTGAGCTGCTCAAGTTTTTCTGTTTTCTCCAGACTTGACTGTTTCATTTGGACATATTTTAAGAGGAAATCCTTTCTATAGACATAAACCCCTATATGTTTTAAAAAATACTCGAAACTCTCCGCTCTTGCCTGAGAGGGAATAGCAGACCTGGAAAAATATAGCGCATACCCATCTTTATCAACCGTAACCTTCACTATATTAGGGTCCAACATCAACTTTTTATCCGAAACTTTACAAACGAGCGTACTCATAACAAGTTTTTTATCCATTATAAGCGGTTCGACCGCCTTATCAAGCATATCCGGACGTATTAAAGGCTCATCCCCCTGGATATTTACCACTATATCCGCCTTAATATTTTTCACAGCCTCAGCAATCCTATCCGTCCCGCTCTTATGTTTTTTCGAGGTCATCAACGGGTTACCGCCGAAACTTTTCACGATATCGTAAATTCTTTTATCATCCGTCGCAATGAAAAACTCGGAGATAAGCTTAGCCTTTTTCGCCTGCTTCCAGACCCACCAGATCATGGGCTTACCCATAATATCCGCAATAACTTTTTCAGGAAAACGAGTAGACCCAAGCCGGGCCGGAATAACACCGATTATTTTCATAGAGCTCCTTTGAAAAATATTGACGATTGTGATTTATTGAAGATCCGCCACAAAGCACCGAGTGAAGTCATTTCTGCCTTAAAGTTTAAATTAACTTTAACGCAAATTCTTTTTCATATTCATATAATAACTACACCTCATTATTTATTTCGGTCTCTCCTGTATGGAAAGCCATAATTATACTCTATTTGATATAAATAATAACCTATTTGCTTCATATATTTCTCTTCCAGCGCTTCATTAAAAATATATCTTGGTCCAGAAGAGATTTCTTTCAGTTTCTGCTCTAGATTTAGCTCACTTTCTACAATTTGGCTCGCCTTATTTATATCTTTATCTTCGTAAAGCATAAGCATTGATTCTGCCAATACTAATTGATTTTTTTTAATCTCCTTTGTTGAGTCACTATTAATAATATTAACTGCTAACTTACTAAAACATCTTTTTTTTATTTCTTCTCTATAATTAAATATATACTTAAACCACAGATAACACATCCCTACAATTGCCATGCCATAATACAGCCCTGTTTCAAATTGACCAATTTTACCACCAAACAGTAGCTCGCCTAGAATATTTAAAAGCTTAATTGAAACACCTGGAACCACTACGACCACAATTAAGAATGAAATAACTAAATATATACAGCTCCTTAATTCTTCAGTTTTTTTTGACAAATTTACCTCCGCAAAAGAGATCAGCTTCTACTTCTAATTAATCGCCGTGCTTGGACGCACATTCTGAACACAAAGGATCACCTTCTTCATTCTTTTCGCTTTTTTCTTCCATAAAGTATTTTCCGCCACAGGACGCACATTCAAACATTTCTTCTTCATGTCCGCAAAACTCACATTTCTCAGAATCTACATTAAATGTTTGGCGACCACAATATGGACAATAGTCTACCAATATCTTTTTATCAAATAATTTACCTTCACATATTCTAACATGCTTCTCACAAAACTCATGTATAACAATCAACTTCTCCCACATATCTTCATCTTTTTTAAATTTCTTTTCAAGATTTAATCCCAAATATTTTTCAGCAAAATCAAAAATAAACGACAACATATTTCCAATTACTGCTTCCGCTTCTTTTTTTGTTATATTTACTTCATAGTGCTCTATTTCATTTCTTATTTTTCGGCATCTCTTAACTATTTTAATCATATCTTCAGGAATACTTAAATTACATATGTTTTTAATCCTTTTTATTGCTAAATCAACATTAACGGTAGAAGCTTCTTTAGAAGGATATTTGTCAATATCTTCTAAAACAAATGCAGGATGTATTACTTTAAGACGTTCTTTTAGAAGCAATTCCACTGCATGTGATGTGTCCAATATTGCTCTTTTAAAATCTTTTTTTGTAGGAGATTTCTCGCCAGTCAAATGAAATATAGCATGAGCCAGCGAATCTTCCGCATTTTCTATCATACTGAATGAAATTTCTTCAACCATCAATTTTTCTCCAACATTACCCATTCTAAAACTTG
This sequence comes from Candidatus Firestonebacteria bacterium RIFOXYD2_FULL_39_29, assembly GCA_001778375.1. NCBI lineage: Bacteria > Candidatus Firestoneibacteriota > Candidatus Firestonebacteria bacterium RIFOXYD2_FULL_39_29. Next base: position 26,141 of record MFGV01000028.1, on the reverse strand, counting down.
TACAAGCACCCTCTTTGCCTTTTTAATTAACCTCGCTTTTCATGATTATTACTTTTAACATTGTTGTCGAGTAGAACGGCATCGTAGTGATTACAGGCTCTTCTTGGCTGTATCCGTCGTTTCCAACTTCGTGCCCGTTTAGATTTGCCATATCCTACTTCCTCCATCCCCTCACAGAACCGTACTTGAAGTTTTCCCTCATACGGCTCTTCATTCAAGCATCCTCATACTGACGGATATAATGTGTAGATGTTGTGATAAATTCTCGGCACCGGCAACTTTCTTTTCAACCAGCTGGCGTATTCTACTTGTGTGCAACTCTTCTTCTGACTTCGCTTGTTTATCCATTTGAATATGAGTCTTGATGTACTTTGATAGTATTCGTACATCATGCGGCTGTTCCCGCTCATTCCAAAATATCGGTAGTGTCCTGTCATCTTTACTACCAGAACTTTCCACCATTCTTTCAGTTTGTAACGATTCCGCACATTCCTCAACCATTCGTTCATCTCTCGTATCTTCTGGACAAATTTCTTCTTCGAAGTCCTACGCCCTACTTTGAATTTGCCTTTTCTGGTTTTATCTCCAAAATGCGTAAACCCCAGAAAATCAAAAGTTGTTCCTTTACCGCCTTTACCGTTGTTGTCTTCCCAGTTCTTCCGCCCAAACTCCACGACTCGGCTCTTTTCCTCAGATATTCTCAACCCAAATTTCGCAAACCTTTCCTTCAGCATCTCCATGAACCTTATGGCTGATTCTTTTTCCTCAAAACACACCACAAAGTCGTCTGCATACCTTATCAGCTTCGAATATCCTTTCAATTCTTTCTTGGCTACTTTCTCAAACCACAGGTCTAATATATAATGAAGGTATATATTTGCTAACATTGGGCTCAATACTCCGCCCTGCGGCGTCCCTTTGTCTGTCGCTATATATTCCCCTTCCTCTATTACTCCTGCCTTCAAGAATCTTACTATAAGCCTTAGAAACCTCGTGTCGCTTATCCTTTGCTTCAGGCATTCCATTAACCACTTATGGTCTACAGTGTCAAAGAATTTCTCAATATCTACTTCTGCCACTGCATTTATGGGTCTGGTCATTATTGTCTTGTCCAACTCGTTCAAGGCTGTATGGCAACTTCTTTTGGGTCTGAATCCGTACGAACTATCACTAAAATCAACCTCATAGATTGCCTCAAGGATTCTTTTCATTCCCATCTGCACTATTTTATCTTCTACCGCAGGTATTCCGAGTCCTCTTACTTTTCCGTTACCTTTTGGTATATATACCCGCCTTACTGCTTGCGGATAATAGTGCAATGCCTTCATCCTTTCCAACAAATCTTTCAGGTTCTCTTTTAGATTGATTCCATACTCTTCTACACTTACTCCATCTATGCCACTGGCTCTATCCTTCTTCAGCATCCAGTAGCATTGCTCAAGATGTCCCTCGTTTAGCAGGTGCATCAGTCTCGTGTACCTGTACTTTTGGTCTTCTTTCGCAAGTTGTGTTATGTGTTTCAATTTCGTTTCCACCCATGCCCCATCTTTTACGACAGCAGGTGTTTCCTCGAAACCCATCGCTTGACTGCTAACCCCTTCCCTCCCCGCGGTTTCCCGCTTCTCGTCGGTACTATGGGTTAGTCCGACTGCCAATACATCTTCGGCTTCTTCTCGCTTTTTATCGCTTGTTGAAGCTTTCTCTTTTTCCAGAGAATGTTTTGGCTCTCCCAAGTTCATATCCGTTCCTTTTGTCATCTCGTCATGGTCTCAGACCCCGTCGGGTTCCCGTATCCTTGCCTCTTTTTTTTCCTTTTCGGCTACAGGTCTTCTGTCTGCTCCGATTCGAACCGTCTCGACCTCCGACACACTCTATTTCGGGGCTCAATCCCTTTACTTGCGTTACGACTCGATGACCCTCTTACCTTGGCTTCATTTAACTCGTTGCCTCGTTAAATGCAAGGTTTGATTCCAGGCTGGTGGCTACCCTTTGCCTGCGCTGGATTTTTACCAGCTTTAACTAATACGCTTATCTTGGCGCACTCGAGTTTCGAGTTTCGAATTTGTTTCAATATAACACTTCCCAGTGTCCGCCTTTGTCTCCGCCAACTCTTTTAATTGTTTTATTCTTGATCAAAGCCGCAAGATGGTATTTTATCCCATCCTCCGTTATATTCCCAACTAATGCTGCAAGTTCTTTCCTGGTAACCGTTGGATTCTGCCTGATGAAGGCTAAAATGTTCTGGGTAGTTTTCTGGGTAGTTTTCTGGGTAGTCTGCCCAGAAACATCTCTTTCACTCTCCCACCCCTGTCTGTAAAAAATTACCATAAATCCTGCTTTAAGGATTTTAAAATCAACTTTAATGTTATTTTCTTTGCATAAATTATAGATCTTTTTTAAACCGGAGCCCCATTTTTCAATTTCTTTTGATTTATACAAGATATCGGCGATTAAAGGATTTCTCAATATGGATTGTTCTTCTTTCTTAATAAAATCCATTGGCGTAAAGCCTTCAGGAAAATCACCGGGATTCCATATTTCAATACGGTTTTTGAATATGGCTATTTTATTGCTTTCAGGCGCCACATAGTCTCTATGGCAAAATGAATTTACCAGGGCTTCTCTTATTGCATCAATCGGAACTTCAGGAATCTCCTGTCTTTGCAGTCCTTCTGTTTTTGCGCGCCAATTCATTTTCTCTTTGAGATACTCTTCTGATCTTTTGAGCAAATTGAAAATATTATCCTTGTATTGATTAATATCAAGGAATGTTATCTTATCAACACCGGCGAATACAGCAACCTGCAATTCCAAAGAATTGTCTTTACTAAACAATACTTGGCCCGCGTTTAATATTTTAGAACCCTTTACCAATCCCAGTTTCTTTAATACATTCGGGGCATTATCATACTTGAAGTTTATCCTGCCCGCAAGATTTGCTCTTTTTAAGTAATCTCTTACGATTTTAGCGTTTATTTCTTTTGATGAGCATTCTGAAAACTGAAACTCCCATTTAAACTTATCACTGCTTTTTTTGAGTATTACTTTTCTTATTTCACCGGGGCTTAACTGCTTATCCTCATCAGCGACCCGTATGTAAACACGACCATAAGCGTGATAGGGAATATCCTCCCCCTTAAACTCAATTTTAATGCAGGATTTGCCTTTTATATTTACAGTCTCTATTGAAGGATATATTTTGGGTTCAATATGGTTTGATATTGCCTGAGAAATATCTCTTGCTGTAGCCGAACCGATCGCCTGACCAACTATCTCGCCGTCATTTTTGATACCGAAATATAACTCACCTTCCTGATGCTTGTTTAATATTGCCGAAATAGATATAACCGCTTCTTTTAGTTCTGAAGTGGACTTTTTAAACTCTAAAATCTCCGATTCTCTCCAATCCATAGTAACTCCATATTGCCGAAACCCGCGTGAATGATATTCCAGCCCCTCGTCAATTATCTTCTTCATTATATAACAATAGCGATGTTTTATAAAGGCTAAAAAAGATCTCGCCTATATTTTCATATAAAATTAACTAATCCTAGCGGAGTTTTTTCTCCGCTTACCTTAAATTGTCATTCGTCATTTGCAATTAGTACTTTTTACTTGAGTATTTCTCCCGTCTTACTTGACCATAAAAGCAAATCCAATTCGTCAAAATCTACTTTTATTTTCTTTGCAAACACTTTAAGCTTTTCTTCGGCTGCAATGTATTTTTCCTTTGTATTTACCGGTTCAACTTCCTTTATTATACCAAATTCAAAGAGACAACGTAAAATGTGCTTATCCATTATTCCATAACCCTTTATACCAATGTTACGCAGAAAATGACTGGCTTCTTTATATCCGATACCTTTGATACCTTTACTCTTGGCAAAGAAATCCCTGAGGACCTCACGGCTCTCAAAGGACTCTATAAGTTTTTTCATCTTTAGCCCATAGTTCTCCCGCAAAAATTCCCGGGTGTGAACAATATAGGCGGGCCGTATCTTCCAGAACCTGTAATGCCCCTTTATCGCTTCCTGCAGTTTCTTCACACTTCCGTCAAGCAGTATCGGCCTTATCCGCTCTATGCAGTTATACCCCATCTTAGCTGATGCATTTGCCGTAAAAATACAGAAGCAAAGTTCTTCGAATATTTTCCTGTCATTTTGCTTATATACCGCCTCAAACTCTTTAATTCTCCCTTTGATTTTACCCTTAACGCAGGAATAATAAGATAATAGTTCCCGGACAGTCATGGGAGAACTCAGAAGCTTCTCGTCTATCTTTATGGTTTCCAAATGAGCCTCCTCCAAAATATGTCCATAAAAGTCTATAAAAGTCCGTAAAGGTCTATAACGTAAAATCTTGAAATGTTTATAATATTGGAAATAACATTTTTTCAATTCTTTTAAAAATATATTTTCCAGATCTTACTTTTACGGACTGTTATGGACTTTTAAAGACCTTTACGGACATCCTGCGCTAAAACACCTTTCAAACTAAACGGCTTTGTCTCTGTTATCTTTACCCGAACAAACCCGCCTTTACAGGCGTTGCCTTCCACAAATATCGGCTTATTATTATTTGTCCGGCCGTTCAAGAGGTTATCTTCGACTACCGTGCCGTCAAGCAAAACCGGTAAGACCTGACCGATGTATTTATCATTTACTTCCTGACTTATCTCTCTCTGTATATTCATCAACTCCCGAAGCCGTTCGTTCTTCATTGTTTCAGACACGGTCTCTTTAATATCAAATGCTTTCGTTCCTTTACGCGCCGAGTAAGTATATGTATAGGCAACATCAAAGGCTGCTTTTTTATAAAGCTCCAATGTCCTTCTAAAGTCCGCTTCCGTTTCACCCGGAAAACCGACTATAATATCGCTGGTAACTGAGACATTCTTTATTCTTTTTTTTATTTCTCCGATAATCCTAAGATATGATTCCGCTGTATAATTCCTGTTCATTAGTTTTAAGATACGATCGGACCCGCTTTGTATGGGAAGATGAAAATGAGGACAGATCTTTTTTGAAGAAGCAACGGTTTCTATAAGCTTTAGAGGAATATCTTTAGGATGGGAGGTCCAAAAACGTACCCAGAACTCTCCCTTGATATCATCAACAGCTTTAAGAAGCTCCGAAAAATCCTTTTTTTCTATTGCGGAAAAATCCTTACCGTAAGTATTCACATTCTGACCGAGTAAATTTATCTCTTTATAACCTTCCCCGACCAGTTTTTCAACTTCGGAAATAATACTTCCAAAAGGCCTGCTGGTTTCTCTTCCCCTTACATATGGCACGACGCAATAGGAGCAGAATGAATTACACCCTTTGCTTACGGTTACCCAGGCATTTTTCTTGCTTTCTCTTTTTATAAGTTCATCTGCTGTCCAGTCTTCTTTCCCCGGTCCTGTTACAACCGCAGTGCCGCCTCCGGCAAGAACCTTTTTCGCATAGGCACCTATCTGACGCTCATAAGCAGGACCTATAATGAAATCAATATCAGGAAATTTAACAAGAAAGTGTTTCCCTTCCTGCTCCGCTAAACATCCTATAATTCCGTAGTAAACAGGTTTTTTGCTTTTTCTTTTGTATGCCGCGAACATCCCAAGCTCGCTTCTGGCCTTTTGCGCCGCGAGTTCTCTTACCGAGCAGGAATTCACCAGGCAGATATCCGCCTTTTCATAGGAATCTACGCGAACCATCCCTTCTTTGCTTAATATCCCATCTACCAGTTCGGAATCATACTGGTTCATCTGGCATCCAAAAGTATGAATGAAAAATGTTTTTTTCAAATTGAAATCCTCTTAGTCGTATCAATCCCCTGTCTTCCGTCTTTTATATTCCCCTTCAGCTTTTCACTCTGCCAATCCTCTGCGCATCCAAGCATCTGAGCCTCCTTCAATTCCCAGAACCCAGCGCCTAGAGTCTGCCTTTATTCTTTCTTTCCCAGTACCCAGGGCCCAGCGCCTGTTTTTAAAACAAAAACCCGCCCTGCCGTTTCTGACAGAGCGGGTTTATCACTCGAATTAAAGTTAAATTAACGTTTACTGAACTGGAATCTCTTTCTTGCTCCTGCTCTGCCGTATTTCTTTCTTTCTACCATTCTGGGATCTCTTGTAAGCAAACCATTCTGAGCAAGTAAGGATCTGTAATCAGGATTATGCTGTATTAAAGCTCTTGCAATACCAAGTTTTAAAGCTTCTGCCTGTCCGGTAATTCCTCCGCCCTTTAAAAGAGCTATCACATCCATCTTCGCGGTCAAACCAAGAAGCTCAAGTGGTTTCTTCACGAAAATCTGATGAACCGGTCTCGGGAAATACTCTTCAAACTTCCTCTTATTAACGGTTATTTTACCATCGCCATCAATTAATTTCACTTTTGCAGTAGCCGTTTTACGTCTGCCGACTACTATTTTTTTCTTTTTCTTCGTAGTTTCCTGCAAGGTAATCTCCTCCTTAAACTTTTATGGTACCAAGCTTTTCTCCGGCATGCGGATGCTTGTCACCCTGGTAAGCTTTTAATCTTTTTATCATTCTGTCTCTTAATTTGTTTTTTGGCAGCATGCCTTTAACAGCAAGCATCATTGCTCTTTCGGGATTCTTCTTCATAAGTATACCATAAGGGGTATATTTATCACCGGTAGGATAGCCGGAATGAGTAAAATCAAGCTTTTGTTCCAGTTTTTTCCCTGAAAGTTTTATTTTGTCAACATTTAGGACTATTACAAAATCTCCGCAGTCAACATTCGGCGTATAGATGGGTTTATTCTTTCCCATTATTGCCATAGCTGCTCTTGAAGCTATTCTTCCCAAAATTTTATTTGCACCATCAATGACGTACCATTTCCGCACAACATCCGCGGGCTTAATCTGAAAACTCTTCACTTTACGTTCCTCCTGTCAGACAAACTCCACAAAAACCTCATTTGAAAGGAATAGAGCCGTCCGGGTTAACTTGACTGAGCCATTTTCCTCTTCAAGAAGGTTCAGATCTAAAAGCTTGCCATACTCTTTTTTAAATAAAATAAAAAAATCCTTACCAAACCTATTTTTGAACCTGGTAAGGTTTAATCCTTCCAGCATCCTGAGACCGAGAAACACTGTTTCCGATATTTCCGTCTCTCTACTTATTTTTTGATTATGTAGTATATCATTTTTAATATACTTTATCAATACTATATATTTATTAACATCATCCGGGTTTTCACTCCTCTTCAGGCCAATTTTTCCGGAAGCACCGGCACCAACACCTATATAATCCTCATTTTTCCAGTATATTTTATTATGCTCACATTCTTTCCCCGGCTTTGCAAAATTAGATATTTCATAATGATTATAATCGGCTTTTTCAAGATAATCCTTTATAAAATAATACATATCAGATTCCAATTCTTCAGGCAGGTGTTTAAGAACACCTTTTTTTACCTCATCATTAAGGATTGTCCCTTCTTCTAAAATCAGGTTATATATGGAAATATGTTCAGGCTGAAGACTCACGACCCGTTCAAGATCCCTTTTAACATCCGAAAGTGCCTGATTCGGTACGCCAAAAATAAGATCTATATTAATATTTGTAAAACCGGCATCCTTTGATTTTTTATAGCTTTCCAGAAATTCCTCATAACTGTGACACCGCCCAAAGAGCTTGAGTGTCTTATCATCTGTCGATTGCATACCGATAGACAGACGATTAACCCCGGTCTTCCGCATCATTTTAAGATTTGAGACTGTAAGCGTTCCCGGATTTGCTTCAACTGTAAATTCCGCAGATTTTTCAACATGAGCGAACTCAGATATTCCGTTCAAGACTTTTTCCAGTTCAACATCGGACAGAACCGTAGGAGTCCCGCCGCCTACAAAGACAGTTTTAATGCAAATATCTTTGACTTTAATTTGAATTTCCTTTAGCAAAGCATCAGTATAGGAGGGAACCTTCTCATGAAAACCGGAAATAGGATATGAATTAAAATCACAATAATTGCATTTTGAACGGCAGAAAGGTATATGGATATATAATCCTGCAGAATTGCCGGTTTTCATCAGCCGCTATGCAATATGCTGAGGATGTCGCCGTCTTCCACAACATAGTCTTTCCCTTTAAGATAATATTTTCCTGTTTCTTTTAATTTACTCTCGCTTCCAGCCGCGATAAGCTCCGCATATTTCATTACTTCCGCCCGGATAAAGCCCTTTTCCAGGTCAGAATGTATAGCTCCCGCAGCTTTTGGAGCCAGAGAAGCTCTTTTAACAAGCCACTGTTTTACTTCGTCCGTTCCTACCCCGAAGAAGGAGATCAGATCCATAGCAACAAGACAGGCGCGACGGATCACATCTATTACCGGCTCTGTAATCCCCATAGACTTTAAGAACTCCTCGCGTTCTTCCTTGTTTTCTATCGCAGCAATCTCCGCTTCCAGCTTAGCCGAAACCACCATAAAATTGATCTTTCTGTCTTTATATTTTGTTTCGCATTTCTTAATCAATTCAGTATTATTTAATTCGTCCTCAGAGATATTAAATGCAATTATCAGCTCTTTAAAGGTAACCAGAGGATAGCTGGAAATCAGCTTTAACTCTTCCGGTAAGAGAGAGAGAGTCCGAAGAGGAAGTTCTTTCTCCAGATGCTCTTTTAATTTTGGCAGAATTTCTTTTTCCTTCTCGGTTTGAGGTGTTTTGGCTCCTCTTTCATTACTTAAACGCTGAATACGTTTATCAACAAAAGAGAGATCATTAAATGTAAGTTCCATCTCAATTTCTTCCAGGTCCCTTTCTGCATCCACAGATCCTGAAGGATGATAAACAGAATCATTTTTGAAAGCTCTGATCACTACCAAGAAAGCATCATAAGTATCAAGCTCATTAATAAAATCAGATTTTGACGAGAACCCTTTATCTATTTTTGGCAGAAGTGTTACATTTATCCTGGCTCTGGCCTCGCTCTCAGGATTATACATTTCCACAAGCCTTTCAAATCTTGGGTCAATTATTTCGGTAATACCCTCAACCGCAGCCCCCGAAGCAAGTTCATTCTCCGATAATTTTTTGCGGGCGATTAAAGTAAAAAGAGTCTTTTTCCCGGACTGCGCCATACCAAGTATTGCAATCTTCATAATTTTTCTCCGAAAAATTCAGTTTATAAAGTTCTTAAGGTTTTTAAAGTTTACAAGGTCTTTTTCAGCTGTGTTATTATTATATTAACAACTAATACCACTTTGCTCACTTTTTTCACTGTTCTTGCTTCTTTTTCTTTCCTTGCTTCCCCTGCTTCTCTTCACTGTATCTTTAGTACTGCCAAAAACGCTTCCTGGGGGATTTCCACGCGGCCTATCTGCTTCATACGCTTTTTACCCTCTTTTTGTTTTTCCAGCAGCTTTCTTTTTCTGGTAATATCCCCGCCATAGCACTTTGCAATTACATTTTTCCTTAGCGCGGGAATGGACTCTCTTGCTATTATCTTACTGCCAATTGCCGCCTGGATTGCTACTTCAAACATTTGCCGCGGTATGATTTCTTTCAAGCGAAGTGCAAGCTCTTTCCCCTTGTAATAAGCTTTATCCCTGTGGACAATAATAGAAAGCGCATCCACCACTTCTGTTGCCACCATTATATCCAGCTTAACAAGGTCTGCTTCTCTGAAATCTATATATTCATAATCCATAGAAGCATAACCTTTAGAAACACTCTTTAAAATATCAAAAAAATCAAAGACAACTTCAGACATGGGCATTTCGTAATGAATCTGTACCCTGGTGGTCGTGACATATTGGTTTTCGACATACTCACCGCGTTTTGACTTACAGAGATCCATAATATTGCTCATAAATTCAGGAGGAGTAATAATTGACATCATAATATACGGTTCCATTACTTCTTTTATTTCCCCGGCCGGAGGCAAGTTAGCCGGATTGTCTATTTCCACCTCTTTACCTGCATTAGTAATAACTTTATATCTTACGTTTGGAGAGGTCGCTATCATATTTATATTATACTCCCTCTCGAGCCGTTCCTGAACAATCTCCATATGAAGGAGACCTAAAAATCCGCAGCGAAAACCAAAACCAAGAGCCCTGGAAGATTCAGGCTCAAAAGCCAGAGAAGAATCATTTAGTTTTAATTTTTCCAGAGCATCTTTCAAAAGATTATACTCATTAGGATTAATCGGATAGAAACCACAGAAAACCATCGGTTTGATTTCCTTGTAACCGGGAAGCGGACTTTTAATCGGATTTAAGACATCCGTAATGGTATCACCCACCTTAATATCTGAGACATTTTTAATATTCGCTATAAAATAACCGACTTCACCGGTAGAAAGTTTATCTATCTGCTTCATCGTAGGAGTAAAGACCCCTACTTCAGTAACTTCAAAGGTGCTATTTGCCCGCATCATCAAAACTTTTACTCCGGCATTAATACTTCCGTCAAATATTCTAAAAAAGACAACCACTCCCTTGTAAACATCATAGAGAGAATCAAATATAAGCGCTTTCAAGGGTTTTTCCGTGTGTCCTCTGGGCGGCGGTACTAATTTTACAATAGCTTCAAGAATCTGTTCTGTACCTATACCTTCTTTAGCGCTGGCTAATATTGCCTCATCTGAATTCAGCCCCAATTCCTCAAGCTGAAGAAGTACTTTCTCCGGCTCAGCCCCTTGCAGATCTATCTTATTAATCACGGGAATAACACGAAGCCCCGCATCTTTTGCCAGGTGAAAATTAGCAATCGTTTGAGCTTCTACTCCCTGAGAAGCGTCTACAATCAAAAGCGCGCCCTCACAGGCAAAAAGGGATTTCGAAACTTCATATGTGAAATCCACATGGCCCGGGGTATCTATAAGATTAAAAATATAATCCTGACCGTCTTTGGAATGATAATTCAGCCTTACAGCTTTTGCTTTAATCGTAATACCACGTTCTCTCTCCAACTCCATTTTATCGAGGAATTGCTCTTTCATGTCACGTGAGGATATAGCTCCGGTAAACTCAAGAATCCGGTCGGCAAGAGTTGATTTTCCATGATCAATATGCGCAATTATGCAGAAATTTCGAAGTTTATTATTATCCATAGAGACTTAAAATACCACAAAAATATAGAAAAAGCAAGAACAACCCTTAATCAAAGCTATACATAAATAAATAGGACACGACATTCACCGAACCGAGACTATAGACCACAAATCAACTCTGGAAGGATATTAGATTAATACTCAATTTACTTTTTTTTTGGTTTAACATATTTATACTGATCCAAATTATTATTGTTATTCGTATTTACATTCTCGTCATCAAACTTTTCAATAACCTTCTCTTCTAATTCCTGAGGTTCGGAAATATCTCCGGGCTTTGGCAATCCAAGCCGTACCAACAGGCTTATTCTGTGTGAAGTCCCGATGTCTTCAAAACCGGGAGTATAGGAATAGTTAAGTTCAAATTGTGTTCTTTCGATATTAATTCTGAAACCTGCACCGGCAGTCAGATTTTCAAGATCATAATTTATTTTATAACCGACTCTAATGAAAAATGTCTTTTGGAAACTGTACTCTGCTCCCGCGTTAAGCTTGATTGACGAATCAAAAGGAAAAACGGCATCCGCAGCTCCCAAGACAAGATGATCCTTCCCAAAAATATCCAATAAATACCCGCCGCCTACTTTCAACTGCATTGGAAGAAGGGCACTCTTAGCAAAAGTAACTCCGATATTATTTATTGCTGCACCAAAATACCCGTTTTTTATAATTTCTGAAGTCATACCAATGTCCAAACCGGCGCCAAGCACCAAATCATCTTCTATTTTATCGCCAACAATCTTAATACTGACACCAAGGTTCATCGGCATCTTCTCTATAACAAATTTATTGCCATACGAAATAGTCCCTGCAAACGCCAAATACGAAAAAGATCCATCCAGAGTGTAATCACTCCCGGTCGCGTTTTCTGTAGTCTTATCTATAAGACCGCTACTTAGATAATCGAAACAGATACCAAAGGTCCCGATCTTTTTTATAGGAAGAGCTATTGCAGCGTATTCATAACTTATCCCTTGCCAGTATATCAGATGCATAAGACTGATCTCCGTATTTTTCACAAGAGCAAGCCCTGCCGGATTCCAATACACTGAATCTACATTATCAGAAATTGCAACTTGAGCTTCCCCCATACCTGAGGCCTTGGCACCTGTACCTATTCGAAGAAAGTTAGCCGCCGTAGTCCCTGCTCCACCTGCATACATAAAACCGGCAACAAATAATATTACTGCAAATAAAATAAGTCTTCTCACAAAAACCATCCCCTAAGATAACCAAAACAATCGGTTATTCTTATTCAACCAGAGTTTTCCCGATTTTCACCCGGTTAACTTATCTACTGAAGTATATCATAGAACCTTTTTTTTGTCAACTTAACGAAAACCTGCAAAAGATCTCACTGATTACAAGGCTTTCAGATTCCACTGATTGTGTCTTGTCTATCGGGTGTCTCAAGCATTAAACAAATCTTGCAGAATCTCTTTTATACTTTCCCATACCTGAAGAAAACTACATTACTACAAGTAATTTGCAATATCAGCACTTTCTTGAGTATATTTCTTCTTTTTCGAATTAAAAATAAATTCATCTATTAAGCTTTGTTTTTCCATCATATTCATGAATAAAAGACCCAAATTGTATTTTTCCCCAATTTTCTCTGACCTGACAACTCCCGCTTGAATATTTTCCATTACTTCTCCGTTTGGAAGAGTAAAACTGATGTAAACCATTTCATTAATTGAAATCTGCTTATCACATAAAACTGCCATACCTCCGGAACTAATATTATGCATTATTCCTTTTAAAAACATACCTTCGTAACCGGAAGGTGTTATTTCTATGTTGACAAGGGAATACACCCTATGATGTTTTCTCTTTTCTTCAAGAATCTCATACAACTTTCGAATTGCAACAATAGCACCCTCTTTCACCAGCTCATCCGCGCATTTCTGACAATAAAACCTTCCGGCAAGGCGAATATCGCAGTCAGCACACATTCCTATACCGCAAATAGAACACATGGCAACAGCTTCTTTATCTTTATGATTTACACATTTCATTTTATTATCCTTCCTACAAAAGACGATACGACTCGGCATTACCTTTTCTGGAACCGGTCTTTTCCTGCATTTTCAAGGATTCTCTTGCCGCTCTTGAAATGTTTTTGTCACTATTATTAATAAACCTGGAAAGCACATCCTTTGTTTCCGATTGTGAATATGCTGCAAGAGAGTACAAAGCGGCCACTCGGGTATTCATAAGTTTTTCTCTTGTAAAACTTAGAAATCCGCCTCCTGCCACTATTTTTGCAAGAGGCTCAATAGCAGACAAATCTTTTATCTTCCCAAGGGCAGAGCAAGCTTCTTCTTCCAAAGATGGATCTTGTTTCTGTTTTGAAAAGACACTTTCAGGAATAAGGAAGGTCAAGAGGTTGGGAACAAGTTCTTTTGCTCTCACCTTTCCTGCTAACTTTATCGCTTCTTTAACAATTTTCGGTTCAAAATCTTCCAATGCCGAACTCAGAACTTCTTTCACCCTGTCAGGTCTTATCTTCGCGAGAATATCCAGAACGGCCCTTCTTATGTCAGGATTATAGTGAGAATACATCCCTTTCAGTTCATCAAAAACAACATCATAAAACTCAACACTATCCATAACTTCCAGAATCCTTAAAGCTTCTTCGGTAGAAATATCCGGAGTGATGGACTCGCAGAGTAGTTTTACCGCATTTTCTCCAAGATTCTTTATTAAAAAACCTATTATACGCCTTAGATGCAGGTCTTCTATATTTTTCAGGGTATTGATCAGGTAAAAGACAGCGTACTCGTCAAGAGAGGCTACAACCTTGTAAGCTTCTTCTTTTTTCTTTCCATCTTCAGACCTTAAATCAGCGACCAAAATATCGACTAAACCGCTATTTGAGAGTTTCTTCAATACTTGATCCGCACTATGAGCACGGCTTTCAAAACCTTCATTTTTGGCATATTTATGAAGCCGGAACATTCTTGTTATCTGTATCGTTTTTTGATAATTACCTTCCACTGCACTTCTGTTCGCCGCCTCTTCCAGCAAATCCGCAAGCTCCCGATATACATCCTCTTCCGTCTCTCTTTCTTCTGTATTCAGAAACTTTTCCTCAAGGTTGGACATGATTTTCTTGTCGCTTAACTGCTGAATAGAAGGATTTAAATGTTTAAAGGAACGTACAGTCTCCAATCTGACATTACTCTCGTTATCGTCCAGATTCTCAGCAATCTTATCAACCACCTGACCTGCAAGATCAGGCCTGTTAATTCCGTCAAGTTCTTTCAACATTTTCTGAAGTTCCTGCCTGCGTTCTTTCTTTATAAGATCTTTCTTCTGTCCGGAAACAACTTGTTCCGCTTGAGTTGTTATGATTTCCACCGCAGACATGCCTGAAGCAGCCTGAGTCGCTTGCAAACCTCCGCTAAAATTTCCGGAAGCAGTACCACCTGAGCTACCTCCAGAAGAAACTCCTGCTGCTCCGCCTGTCTCATTTAAGGGTTGAATGTCCTTATTGCCTGACTCCTGTCTGATTTCCTGATCATCATTCAAAGCTACATATACTTTTTGATTAACTTCTATATGAGTATATCCCTTTTCCGAAAGCAACTTGTCAATTTCAGGACGCAACTCCTTCTTTTTGATGCTCATATTCTCGACCAAAACAAGGAGTTCCTCTTCTGTGATACCGTTTTTAATAGTAATACTTCTAAGCTCGCACTGGATCATGTTTTCCACAAAGGCAACACCGCTTTTATCGGCCGTTTTTAAGACTTGTCCGTCGACAATAAGGTTTTTCTCTGATTCACTCAAGGTCATTTTACCTTTAGCCGACAGGTAAGGATCCAGAGTCTTGATCAACCCGGTAATTCCATCTTTAACAAGCTGGCTTTTTGGCGAGTAGAGCTGGGAATTACTTATAAGTATCCTCAGAGTTCTTGCAGTTTGATTAACTATTTTAGCTTCTTCACTGCTTAACGGGTTATCAGGCATGATTGTTCCTCTCGTGCATTTAACAAACTTTTAAAGGTTTCGAAAATAGAGCAATAGAAAATAGACCGCAATCGTTCAATTTTTTATCCATTTTCTATTATCTATTGTTCGATTGCTCTAGAAAATTTTGCCCAGCAAAATTTTCTGGTGGGCGCTACAGGGCTCGAACCTGTGACCCTCAGCTTGTCGAGCTGATACTCTAACCAACTGAGCTAAGCGCCCTTTTAAGTTATTCTAGCATTTAAAAGGCTTTTTGTAAAGTCTGTTTTACAGTCCTGTCAAGCCAAAGTAAGAATATCCGCTTTCTACCAATGTAGAAAACGAATAATTTTCACCATATCAGTATTGAGGTTTTGAGGGGATTTCGGGTATAGTTGTTTTTTGATCATTTGATGTTTACAACATCGCAGAAACATCTTTGTCCACACGCTTGCGTGATGATATTTCGTCTTTATATGGACTTGTCCCTGTTAAGCATACAGGCGGAGCTGTCACACGAATACATATATTAAACAGGAAGAAGGTCCTGAGATCAAGTTCGTATACCATTAATTTACGAAACTTTTCGTACTTCACCCCTTGGACACGAACTTAATTGGACCTTCCTCTGTGGATGTATTATTTATTGTTCAACTAACTCTACACGGCGGTTTCGAGCTTTTCCGTCTTCGGTTTTGTTTGATGTTAACGGACATGTCGGTCCTACACCTTGAGGGACCAAACGGGTTACGGCAACTCCGTATTTTGCAGATAATTCATTTACAACAGCTTCAGCGCGTTTCTTTGAGAGATCAAGATTGTAAGCATATGTTCCTTCGTTATCGGTATGACCGACCACAAACAGCTTTAATTTTTGATTATTACTAAGGACTTTTGATATTTCTAACAGGGTTTCTGCAGATTCCGGTTTAACATCAGTCTTCCCGGTATCAAAAAGTATGCCGTAAACCGAAGAGTGGCTGTCTTTTTCTATGTCTTTTTCAATACTTGCTGCAGATACAGTCACCTTCCCTGTTTCAAGAGGTTTGCACTCGATTATATCGAGAACGTAATTGGAGAATGGGATAGTTTTATACCCATATACCCCGTTATTATTTTCAAATTCAGAATAATCACCACTAAGCGCCATTACCGAAACAAAAACGTCTCCATCTTTTTTTTCCAACACTCCGCTAATCAATATTAATTTCTTTTCTTTTGCAGAAATGCCGCCAAGCAGGGCTTTCCCATCCGCATTTTGCGTATCGTATTTAAGATGCATATATAGGAACATAAACGCACAATTACCATCAAGCTCTTGCTTAAGTAATATCTTAAAGCCTTTTCTTTTTAATTCATTTTCATAGCTTTTCGTAATTTCCAGAGGTGAAGTTGAACTTTTCACTTTGTAGAATGTTTTAAAATACCGACCTTCTTCTCTTTTTGACTCTGCTAAGCTGGCAGTAATTCCATCCGTCTTTATTTTAGTTACAAAATCAAATGAATCATAATCTTTTAACATCTGCCTGGTAATAACAGAGCCTTTAAACCTGGAGATCATTTGATGATCAGATGTTCCTTCGATATCTTTCCAATCCACTTCTTGAGCGTAAACAGAAAAGGAAAGAAAAACAACCAAGATAACTGCTATTTTATTCATAATACCCCCTGAGATTTTGATTTTACTAATCCAATTTAATTTTGGGGATAAGTCACCCGGACAGGCATGTCCATCAGCAGATGAGATCTCGTTGCAAACGGAACTGTCCCTACGTTTATTTTTTTAAATGGGAGGGGCGGTATTGCTACCGCCCGGATTTCTTTTAACAATTCTGTCAGTTTCTATTGAAACTTAACATATTTTGTGCTTAACCTTCCCCCTTGAGCAGATAACATAGTTATCTTTTTTTAGTAACCTGTTTTACCGGTTACCTTTTTTGAAGGTAGAGCAGAAAAGCTCCCATTTTAATTTTAAAGAACTTTATATATCAAACAGGAAGAAGGTCCGGAGATTAAGTTCGTATACCATTAATTTACGAAACTTTTCGTACTTCACCCCTTGGACACGAACTGAATATGACCTTCTTCCCATTGTTATTCTTTTTTGGAACGATGCGGACGACATTTCTGCCGTCCGCTCTTTTCTGTGATCCCTAATGGTTCTTATGAAACCACTCTGAATCCTCCGCTCAACACTACCCCTTGAGTATTTAGCTTTCGCTAAATTTAGGCATTAAGCCCGACCTCATCGAATGAAGAGCATCCAAAAGCTATTCGTTCCACCCCTTGACCACTTCAAGAAACAAGTTTATTTTTTTCCCAGAACCATTAAATCAGCGTTTAGAGAAGGAAATATCGCACAAGAAATAATCCTTCTCAGGTCAGACAAATATTTTCCTTTGATATAGTTGCTATAACCGACTTTTTCAAACGAAAATTTGTACTTCTCAAGAATTTGCTTAATTTCGCTTAAACTATATATTCTTATATGTTCATATGTGTCATCACACATACCTTGCAGCGGAAAAGGCTGAACACTCACACCTCTAAACCCTCTCCACCTGGAATCAAAAGTAGCAACATTTGGCGTTGTGATAACAATATATCCGCCTTTCTTTATTATTCCCGTCAGATTATCAAACACCTTTTTTATAATATCGGGCGTTGGAGACAAATGTTCAAGTACTTCAGAGAATACAACCATGTCAAAACTTTCTTTTTTGATTTTCATCTCGCCAAGAAGATCAACCGGCTTCATGATAATGCCTTCTTTCTTCATTTTTCCAAGAAATTTTTCATTCTTAAATGTTTCCCTGCTAGGGTGCTCAATTGTAGTAACTTGATAATCAAATATTCTCTTAATCATTACAGCCAAGGAACCAATTCCTGTACCCACTTCCAACACTTTCGCACTAGTTTTTAGCCTTGGAAGGAATAACATTAATTTACGATATCTCTCGTAATCCTCACTAAATGTTGCCTTATACTCAGGACTATCAGAAGTAATCTGATACGGATATTTAAATACCCTAACTTTAGAGTATTCAAAAAGAACCTCCTTTACAATATTTTGTATTATTTTTCTTTCTATCCTAATAGGTGACATAAAAATAATATCTCAGCCTCCCTGCTTCTGTAGTTTACTTTTTTTAATTACAGCAAAATAATGACTATTAAATACTCCAATCTTTTCTAGCAAATTGCATAATATTATTGAAATATTTGCTAATCGCCTGGATATAAACGGGTTTAAAGTCACAGAATAGAACTTTACGTCACAACTAACAAATAAGTCTTTGATCTCTCTTTTGCCAATAGATTTAAGATTTTTGTCTGCAGGATTTGTAACACGCATATCATACCAAAATATATAACCATCTTTTTTCAAGACCCTAACCATCTCTTTTGCAATCTCTTGTTTTACTTTCATTTCAAGTATTGACGTGAATACAGTAAATTGTGTCACTATATCAAAGTATCTGCTCCTATAGGGAAGAGATATTGCATCACCTTTTACAAAATCAATATCAGAAGATAACTCTCTTGCTTTTTTTATCCTATCAGAAAAAAGATCTAAGCCAAATAGATGTTTAGGTTTTGCGCCATACTGCACCATATTACGCAGGGCATTTCCTGAACCGCATCCAATGTCCAAAATATTTTTTGCTGACAAGTCTTTAACTCCAATCTCATTAATAATTCTCAATAACTTTCTTTCTCTTGATTGAATAATATACAAATTACCTGTATCAAGATATGAATATTTCACATTATTCGTATCTTGATTTCTGCTTTTATAATATGTCTTAATTCTTCTATTTTCTTTGCGCATATTATTAATAATATATATAAAGATTATATCTGATTCTTCCTCCTGAGCTTTCTGTAAATTCTATTTTATGCTCACCAGTACTTAATAGATATGAAGTTAAATTTAACTCACCAGAAGAAAACTCGTGAGAACCATCCCCCCAAGTGCTATTAATTGAGTTCCAATAGTTTTTACCATTTGGATTCCCAATGAAACCAGTTTTATTCAATCCATCAATCAACACCCTAACTGAATCAGGATATGTTTTATTATTATTGCCTGCATTAACAGAAGGGTTGCCATTATTATTTACAGCTATTGAATGATTATGGCTCCCTGAATTCTGAATCGGCCAAGATCTCCAAGCCCTAGTAGAATCACTGTCATCCACAGTTCCTATGCATGTAGAAGCGCCAAACCAAGTATTCGTATTATCTGTAAGTATATTGTGACCATGATCTCCTGAATTTCCACTAGATGCAGTATGATTATGACTCCCCATCTCCGAATAAAACAGTGTACTCATTTTTTCGCCATACAGGTATAACTTCACAGAACGCGGAACTTTATCTAAATGAATATATATTTTTTCTGACACACTGGAATCGATGTCACCACAACCAGCATAAACCAATGGAGTATTTACAACATCCGCTCTATTAGAAAATTCTGACCTTATTGAATATCCGACACTTGAGATTCTTTGGCGAGGGGACATAACTTCACCGCTTACCGATATTTCTAACCAGTAGTTTGTGCTAAAATCTAGAGTTGAAGAAAAAGGTGATGCTCCTGAACCTAAAAGCACGTTAAAGACTCCTTTATTCACTTCTACCGAATATGTTCCGTTCCACTTTTCCGTTCCGGAACTCTCGGCATCATAGAGCGAAAACTTGATACTCTTAGTACCCGTAATCGGGTTTCCATTTTTTTCTGTCAACTTTCCGGGATAGTTTATCAGCATTGGAACATCCGCACAAACAATTCCCGCTGTAATTGCGACAGCCAAAAACATCTTGAAACTTTTCATAATATTTCTCCCCTTGAATTTTTAATATAAATTTATACCACATATTTTATTTTAATGTCAATATAAATACAAAAATATATACTTTATTTTTCTTTTTTTGTATTTTTTTTTAAACTTTAGTTTAAACTTTCGTTTAAACTAAAGTTTATTTTGACAGGCGCTTACAATACATGATTATCCCGATGCAACCGTCCAAAAAAGATAACTTAAATGTCAGGTATATCATTTTTCATCAAACAATCAAATCTTAAGAATATCCTTAATTTTATTTACCGCTTCAACTCTATTTTTCACTCTTAGCTTTATGAATATTATATGTAAAGCGTTTTTCACAAATGACTCTTTTTTATTAAGAAGTAAAGATGTTTCTCTGTTAGATTTCCCCTCGCACAAAAGTTTCATAATGCTAATTTCTTCATTTGAGAATATATATTCTTTGGCGCTTTCCATGTCATTAGACTCATATATTACATCTGCCGGTTTTCCCTGCAATTCTTTTGTATTCGGCATGTTTTTCTGCGTCAAATGTTCAATTATATTCAACAGCTCATCTTTATCAAAAGGTTTAACTACGTATTCATCTGCACCAAATTTTCCGGCTTCAAAAACAAGCTCTTTTGTTTTGTACCCTGATATCATTACCACGCTCGTATTATCATTCCTTTCTTTTATTACTTTTAGTATTTCATTTCCTCTCATATCACCCAAATATTGATCGAGCAAAACAATGTCAAAGTTTTTCTTATTTATTACATCTAATGTTTCACTACCTGTACTGCATAACGTTATCTTATGTTGATCTTTAAATAATATATTCAAAGCTTCTAAAATATTTTTTTCGTCATCAACAATTAACATTTCAGCCATAATCAACCCCTTGTATTCTATATTTTACTTCATTAATATTATATCTAACTTTTCAGTTAAAGTCTTTAATATAATACAATTTTTTTACTCATATCTTAATGCAACTATCGGGTCGGTTCTGGCGGCTTTTAGGGCGGGGTAGGTGCCGAAAAATACTCCTATCAGACTGGAGAAGGTAAAGGAAATGATAATAGAAGTCATAGAGGCCTTCAATGGGAATGGGATAAAAGGAGCTATTGCAGCCAGAATTCCTATAGATGCAAGGATACCGATTATTCCGCCCATAATTGTCACGATAATAGCTTCTACAAGGAACTGAAACAAGATATTATTTGACGAGGCGCCTACGGCTTTACGGAGACCTATCTCTTTTGTTCTTTCGGTCACGGTGACAAGCATTATGTTCATGATTCCGATACCACCGACCAGCAAAGATATACTTGCGATAACGTAAGTGATCAGCTCCATCGCGGACATGATGCTTTTGAACATTTCTAAAGACTCGCCTTGCGTGGTGACGCTAAAGTCCGTCTTCTCCAAATCCATTAAGAGTGTTCTTTTTGTCTCAGCTACGGCTTTATCAATATTTTTTGCATCCGGAATCCTGATGGTTATCTGATGGATTTCGCTTGAGCCGGTCATATTATGCGCCGTTGTAATCGGCATGTAGATGGCATTATCCATATCCATACCGAACATCTTTCCTTTTGGCTCTATTATTCCGATTACTCTAAATTTCATGCCTCTGACGGTAAGGTCTTTCCCTATGGGATTTAAACCTTGAAAGAGGTTCTTTACCACAGTCTCACCCACAACGCATACTCGGCGGGCGGATTTCACATCATCCTCGCGGAAAAACGCTCCGGTTTCAACTTTCCAGGTGTAAACTTTTTCAAAATTTGCACCTACGCCTGCAACACCTAAAATATTCCTGCTTTCATTTTTATACTTTGCAATAATACCCATCATGTCATATTCCGGACAGGTCTCCGCACCATAGCTGCTTCTTGCTTCAATCAGGTCTAAATGTCTTAGACGAAGTTTATTTACGGTGAAAGAGCCCGGCGGCCCCATAGTCGCTTCACTATTTCCGGGAACAACCATAAGCATATTTGAACCCATTGCAAGAATTTCATCCTCAATCTGGGTTTTAGAGCCATTGATCACGGAAACAAGCAGGACAATTGACATTACCCCAATAATAATGCCAAGCAAAGTTAGGAAAGTCCTCATTTTACCGGTCCAGAGGTTCCTGAATGATATTTTAAAATTCTCTGAGAGATTCATAAACTCCTAAAATCAATCACTAAGATTTAAGCACTAAATTCTAAACAAACAACAAATACTTAATAACTAAATCTTAAACTAAATCATTGTACTTATATTAATTATCTTCCTTTTTAGTGCTTATCTCGCTGTGTCAATATTTAATTGACACTTAAATATACTACCATTCGAGAAAAGCTTTGCTTATTAATTATTACTTAGTCATTGTTTTTCTTAGTGCTTAGTGCTTTGATCTTAGTTATTACTTTTCTTATTAGCCCTATTCGTATCTTAGGGCGATAATAGGGTCTGTTTTAGCGGCTTTAACGGCCGGATAGGTTCCAAAAAAGATACCTACTAAACTGGAAAATACAAATGCTATAATAATTGAAGTTGTATTCGCCTTCAACGGCACGACTACAGAATCTAATATTACTTTTTGCAGAGGGTTTGCGGCATTTATTATAGATACGGCTAAGACAATACCTATTACTCCTCCGGTAATTGCAAGAAATACCGCTTCAGTAATGAATTGAACCAGGATGTCCCTTGATTTTGCTCCTACGGCTTTTCTTATCCCTATCTCTCTGGTCCTTTCTTTCACGGTCACAAGCATAATATTCATAATACCGATTCCTCCCACAAAGAGAGAGATACTCGCTACACAGCCCATAACTACATTCAAAATAGCGGCAAAACTGCCGAAAGTTTTCAACAACTCACTCTGACTATTCAATGAGAAGTCTTCTTTGTCCATTTGTGCAAGCATCTGTCTTTTTATTTCATTCATTGCCTTCGCCGTATTTTTTGGATCAGGGACTTTAATAATTATCTGATTTATTGTCGAAGAGCCCAAGATCTCCTGAGCAGTAGTTATAGGCATTGCCAGAATATCATCACTATCCTGCCCGAAGGTTTTGCCTTTTTTTTCCGTGACTCCAATAATAAGGAGCTTCTTCCCGTTTACATAAATCTCTTTGCCTATCGGACTGCTCCCGCCGTACAAATCCCTTACAATGGTATCTCCAACCGCGCAAACTTTTCTTGAAGCTTTAACATCTTCATCTCTAAAATACGTACCCTCAGAAACATTCCAATTCCTGACATACGGAAAACTGGAACCGGTGCCGGCAATCACCGTGGTATTTCTGCTTTTTCTTTTATATTTAACTGTCGTTCCCATGGTCAAATAAATAGGACAAGCTTTTATCGCGTAACTGCTTTTTGCTTCCAGCATATCAACATGACTCAGCTTTAATTTATTGACAGTAAATGTACCCGGAGGACCGTGCATTTCATCAGAGTTGCCGGGAACAAGCTGCAGAACATTGGACCCCATGGAATTAATCTCACCCTCAATCTTTGCCTGAGTACCTGAGATTATAGAAATCAATAGAACTATCGACATCACACCGATAATTATGCCAAGCATAGTAAGAAACGAGCGGACTTTATTCGTTCTTAAATTCCGCAGGGATATGTAAAAACTCTCACTGAAGTTCAATAAAACTCCTTAATTAAAGACAATAACTAAGATCTAAATTCTAAGCACTAAACAAACCTTAGAGCAAATACTAATAACTAAATTCTAAATACTAAAATAAATTATTGTACTTATATTAAATATCTTCCTTTTTAGTGTTTAGTGCTTAATTCTTAGTAATTGCACTTCACTGTGTCACTTTCACTTTCTGTCCGTCTTTTATCTTTGAAATATTTGCTTCGACAACGCTGTTGCCCTCTTTTAAACCTGAAATTATTTCGGTATTATCATAGCTTTCGAGGCCGGTTTTAATACTTTTCTTTACTGCTTTGTCTTTTTCTACGATAAAAACATACTTTCCGTCTTTGTCATCACCTATAGCTGTGTAAGGGACCATCAGGACATTACTTTTATTGTCTACTTTCACGTAAATATCACCGGTCATACCGAGACGCAGCGTTAAGGAGGATTTATCAAGACGGGCTTTTACCTGATAGGTAATACCTTTCTCTTTTACTTCCAGACTGCTTTTAGAAATAAATATTATCGTTGCAGCAAGCCTTGTTTCTTTATAGGCATCCAGAACAACTTCAGCTCTCTGGTTTATTTTTAACTGGCCGATATCTGTTTCATCAATATTTGACTCAAAGGTCATGTCATTTAAGTCAGCCATCATTAAAGCCGGAGTTCCGCCGTAGAGAGTTTCACCAACTTCGATGAATTTTTTTACAATTGTACCCGCAAAAGGTGCAGAGATAAAAGTATTTTTCCACTGTTCTTTTGCCTGTTCGGCCTGCTGGGGAGCCAGGAAACCTTTTTCAGAAAGAGAGTTCATTCTTTGGAAATCTTTACCTGCTTGAGCCGTAGAATCCAGTTCCAACAAAAGCTTCTCTTTTTCCACGTATTGATTTTCTTCCGCAAATATTTTACTTACTCTGCCGGAGGCTACGGTCGTAAGTTTAGCTTCATTATTTGACCTTACTGTACCGGTAGCCTGAACATTAACCACCAGCTCACCCTTAACGGCCTTTGCAAGCTTTACTTCTGTGCCTCCGTTCATACCGCAGCCGCTAATTAGCACTGCAGATAAAACAAGCCCTGCCAATATCCTGATTTTCATTTACTTTCCTCCAATGGAATACTCAAGCTCATTTAATGCCGTATGATAGGCATAAAGCGCTTGCAGATTTTCTAATTCAGCGCTGTTCTTTTTCGTCTGCGCTTCTATTAAATCAGTTAAAGTGGATAATCCTTGCTCATACTTGGCATTAACCGCTTCAAGATTCTTTTTCAGATATTCCAGCTTTGCTATAGCAAATTCATAATTCTGCTTATTTTCTCTAATTTTAAAATAGTTATTTTTCACTTGCAGTATTATTGCCTGTTCTAAAAGTTTCTGCGCAGAAGCTATACTTTTTAGAGCAAGTTCTGCCTGATCAACCTTGGCTAATCTTGAAAAACCGCTAAAAAGCGGGACAGAAACGCTCAAACCCACATTCCAGCTTTTATCTTTGAGGGACAAATCAGTTCCGGTATATTGATAGCCGGCCTGGCCTGAGACAGAAGGCCAAAATTCCGCATACGCGCCGCCTGCAGAAGCTTCGGCTATTTTTTCCCTGGTCTTAAGCTCCTTAAAATCAATACGCATAGCAACTGATTTTGCTTTTGCTTCCTCATAAGATTTAAGCCCTAAGGGTTCTTCACCGGGAACTACCAACTTTTCCTCGGAAAGCACCAGTTCTTCTTCATCACTTTTTACCAGTAAGTTTTTCAGGGAAGAAGCTGCAAGCTCCACCTGATTAACCGCTTTTTTTGCTTCAAGTTCAAATTTAAGAGCTTCTACTTCAGCATTCATTACATCTATCTGTGTAGCCAAACCCTGTTCTTTTCTGGCCCTGACTGATTCCAAAAGATGTTTCATATCGTTTACCGTAAGTAAAGAAGCTTCTCTCATTCCTTTAGCCTGCAATAAGGAATAAAAACTTTTCTTTACATTATAGGCTACTTCTATTTTCTTCTTTTCCAGTTGAAAAGAAGCAAGTTCTTCACTTAAAGAAACCTGTTTTTCAAGCGCTACGGATTTTCCAAAATCCCAGATATTCTGGGAAGCACTGACACCAAGAGAATAAGAAACATTTTCTATTTCACTGCCCAGTCCAGGAATAACCATAGAAGATCCAAAAAGAGAAGAAGTCGGGGTTACCTGTTTATTTGCAGTGAAAGAAGCAGAAACACGGGGAAAGAAAACAGCTCTAACCTCTCTGGCTTTTGCCTTCCCTGAATCATAGTCATTCTGCAATGAGACAATATCCGGACTCTTTTGCAGAGCAAGGTCAATGCATTGATTAAGGGTAAGAGGTTCGGAATACAAAACCCCGGCCGTTAAAAATAAAATTACTAAGATAGTTCGCATACAAAACTCCTCCATAAATTCAATTACTAAGATCTAAGTACTAAATTCTAAACAAAGAACAAATACTTAATATTTAAATCTTAAACTAAATCATTGTAATTATCTTAATACGTTTCCTTCCGTTTATTTCTTATGATTTTGATCTTAGTTATTGTTTAGTTATTAGTGCTTAGTAATTCAGACTGTGTCGCAATTAAATTACTAACATGATATAATATGGCATATTCACTCCAAAGGAGCAAGCCATGTATCGCACT
>MFGV01000027.1 GCA_001778375.1 Candidatus Firestonebacteria bacterium RIFOXYD2_FULL_39_29 | reverse complement strand
GCTTCTGGCAAAGAACATAATATATTTTAGCAAATTTAAGTCATCTGTTCACTGAAACTTTCATGTGAACATTATACTAGGAGGATATTATGAAAACCACTATAAATAAAATTTCTAAAAAAAAGGATACTATCGATATCCACGAAAAGTTTATTTCCTGTGCAATAAAATCTCTAGATTCTAAACATCGTATTGCTCTTGGAGATAAACAGATTAAAATAAACTCTAAGATGATGAAAATAGATTCATATCGTGTTTTTGTAGCCAATAATGGCGATATCTTACTAAAGCCTTATATTAATGTGCCTGTTAACGAAGCATGGCTTTATCAGGATAATAAGTTATCTAGAGAATTTCATGAAGGGCTTGAAGATGCCAAAGCAGGAAGGGTAAAAAAAGTCAATAACTTGAATAAATATCTTAAAGAAGTATGAATTTTAAGATATTATTTTCAAATAAAGCTGATGCGCAGCTTCATTTAATAAGAACTTCTCCGGACTTAAAAAAAAGATACAAAGCAGTAGCAAAAGCAATTGGATATTTTAAAACAAATCCCAGGCATCCTAGCCTAAATACACACGAGTATTATACTGTCTTTGGCCCTCGTGGAGAAAAAATATTTGAAGCTTATGCTGAAAATAATACACCAGGAGCACATAGAATATTTTTCTATTACGGCCCGCAAGCCAAAGAAATAACTGTTTTTGCAATAGTTCCTCACCCGGATTAATTACTTTTTATATTTAAATACAGCAAATATCATATTAATCAGGCATATCATTAAATTATGCACAGCAATCCTTTTGTTGATATATTTGAAAGTAAAAGTTATGTGAGTTTAACATTTTAAAGGTGTACCGTAAAATCTGGAAATGGGAAAAAGCTTAAAAATATGGTACAATAGAAACGTGAAGTAATTCTGGAGGTAAGCTATGAAAATGTATAAGTTATCTGTTTTGATAGAAAAAGATGAAGACAATATGTACGTCGCAAAAGTACCGGATCTTCCGGGGTGTCATTCTCAGGCAAAAACTATACAAGAACTTTTGAAGAGAATACAGGAAGCAATACAGTTATGCTTGGAAGTTAAGAAACATGATAAGTCTGTTGTGAATATATCAGAATTTGTAGGTGTTCAGCAGGTTGAAGTTAGAGTATGACACGGCTTATTCCAATTTCCGGACGTGTAGTTTGTAGAAAACTTAAAAAAGCAGGATTTGAATTTGTCCGGCAAAAAGGTAGTCATACATTCTGGAGACATCCGGATGGCAGATGTACTGTAGTCCCATTGCATAAAGGTGAAGATCTCGGCAGGGGTCTTTTAAGAAGTATTATAAATGATGTCGAAATAAAACTGGAAGATTTTCTGGAATTGTAAAATATATAGGAACTAAGTTTCAGGGGTGAAAGGAAGCAAACAGCAATGAGCCGGCCGTTTCTAAAATATAGAGTATTAAAGAAGTTGGAAAAGATATTTGGTGTTATATTAGGAACAAAAGACCCTTAGCACTCAAAGAAACAAAATAAGCGTAGCCTGTCCATGAGTTAAAAACGAGAAAGTTGAAATGTAATTAAGATATTTGACTGCCGTTGAAAGTTACAACTGAAGTAAATATTACAAGGGGGTTGGCGCCGGAGGTAATGAAGCTGAATAAGAACGAAAATATGAAAACAACCGAACAACGTGAAACTACTAAAACAGAAACAATTTATGAGGATATAAAAATTAACAAAGGAATAGACGATAATGAATTTAAGTTTTAGGGAGGATTGGAGAATATGAGAAATATATTAATAATCATTATGTTGGTGGTTGGAATATTTTCTTGGAATGTATATGGGATTCAATTTTCTCAAGAAGATATAGAAAAATATAAACGAGAGACTGCAGATGAAATAATTAAGGGGTCTGAACTAGATAAATATCCGCCAGAAACTCCTCTTGATGTAGCACCACATCGGTATTTATGTGCTATTGCACTTGGATATACAAAAGACATAAAAGCCGTGGATTTCTTGCTAAATATGCTGTCCAATGAAAAAGAAGATGGGCAAGTAAGAGTAATGGCAATGGCGAGCTTGTCTAAGTTAAATAAGGCTGGGTTAATTAAAGATAAAAGATATATTGAAGAATTAAAGCGGCTTGCAAAGAAGAAGGGAAATGGAAAAACAGATATGAGAGCAGATGCAGCTCGTGCGCTTTATTATCTTGGAGAAAAAGAAATTGCATATAAGGTTGTAGACGAATTAGCAAAAAACGAAGGTCAATTTGCGTATCCTGGAGTTGAGGAGATACTAGTAAACGAAGAGCTTCAAGCATTGTTTATAAAAGCACTAGATTATGAAGATGATCAAATCGTTGTAAAAGTGGTTGAAAAATTATTATGTTTAAAAGATTACAACATAAGAAAGAAAGCATATAAAGCATATTTAAGAATAAAGGGACACAAAAGGGACTTAAGAAAACCAAGGGATAAAAGTATAGAAAATGAATTAAAGGGTATAGAGAATCGCAGAATAAAGAAAGAAGATAAAGAATAAGTTATGGAGGCATAAAACATGTGGCGGAATAAACATTCGATAATTTTGTATTTATTTATTTCGGGATGAAAAGATAATTTTCCGGGATTTTCTCGTATTTATTAGCAAATAAAAGTGTTTTTGTGTTTTGGATGTCCATTTTTGTTGGTTTCTTTCAGTGGGTTTTACATAAACCCAAGCAAAATGCAAGAATATAAAGAATGGATTAGAAATTCCTCAGGAAGGAAAAAGTATGTGATTTTTCTTGTAGTTGCTCAATTGTGCAGCTCATAAAATTGTTAGTCCAGGAGGTGAAAGTCCTCTCGGTGCAGTACTCTAATCGGCACCGTAGTTATATCCGACAATTGTAAAGGCGACTTTACAATTGAAAGCTCGGAAGTAAAAATTCTGTGTCAGGCGGAGTGAGCAATCCTGAGGGTCATAGTGAAACGAACCAAAGTTAGCCTCGTGAACTACGCCCACGAAATAAACTGACAGTGGGGATAAGAGAGTCAAGCCCGTAATTGAGGGGTGATGACTGGAATTGACGATGAAGAATTAGAGGTAAGCAGTCGGCAATCTCTTCGGGGTAAGAGGGATGACAATCAGGAAAGGATTAGCAATCAAAGTGAGGAAGGTCTGATGAACAAAAGGTTCTCTGTATAACTGTAAAACAGGAAAGCAGAGAATGTTTGTCAGACTGGCGGATGAGGTGGTAGTAGCGAAAAAGGTAAAGACAACATAACTTTGCCGAGCAAAGCACCTCTGGATGTAGGCGGTTCATGGAAAAGTGGAAGGCGGTCTGATTTGCCGAAAGGCTACTAAACAGACAAGAATTAATGCCGAAACACTGAATAAATGAACGAAGGTTATAGTAAACCGAAAGGGAAGGCTATAACTGAAACAGACGGAGCCTATGTTTGAAGCCGTACTGGGGAAAACTCACCGTACGGAATTTTAGAGGGGATGATGGAAACGAAGCACGGTTGGGATACTAAGGCACTGGCAATCGAAAGAGGCAGAAACAGATACTTCCTGACCTAAACTTTAAGCGCCATTGTTCTACTCGACTATTGAGCGTTTTTAAGGCGCCCGATGAATCTGGCAACTACAAAATTACGGAAATAACCGTCATGATGAATTTCTGAGAATGGATAGTTTCTAATAGTTTGAATATTAATCTGCTTAACTTCTTCTTATATAGCCATATATCTTAAGTACTTCTCCCTTAAATTATTATTTGACAAATAGCGGTCTTCTACTATAATATAGTAGGGACTACAGGGCATATAGCCAAATAATGATGAAAACTAAGAGGTTCATAAGTTTAAGAGTTAAATTCACTTTATTCTTAAGTGTTTTTCTTGTTGCAATTCTTATTGTAACGGGGCAGGTGATAATATCCAAGCTTCGGCCTTATCTTGAAATTGAGCTTAAAAAGAAGGGGGAGGCGCTTGTTGCTAATCTGGCAAGTAATGCGGCAGAAAGCGTACTTATTGGGGATGAAATGCTTTTGGCTTCATACATGGATAAGGTGAAAAATGACTCCTCTGTTGTTTTTGCCGGAGTTTATAATTCAAAAGGGCTCCTTCTTTCTCATACTGATATGAAGCTTTTGAAAGGCAGCCCGGATTTGTCAGACAATCTTATCTTGTCACTTGAGGAAAACGCGGAATTTAAGGTTATTAAAGTAACGTCTTCTCTTATTGCTTCTAAAAAAAAGATAGGATATGTGGTTGTAGGGTTTTCTGATGAGGAGATACAAAAAGCCGTTTCCAATATCAGAAGTATTATTTTAACCATCACGCTGCTGGTACTTATTGCAGGTATATTATTTTCCATATTTTCAATAGGATATTCCTTGAGGGCGGTAAATCTTCTTTCGGAAGGTGTCAGGAAGATCGGGTCGGGAAATCTTGATTTTAAGGTTAAAGTAAAGACAGGTGATGAACTGGAAAAGTTTGCGGATGCTTTTAATGAAATGACTGCAAACTTGTTGAAAGCCGAAGCAGAGAAACTTGAGAAAGAAAAGTTACAGCATGAATTGAAAATTGCGCAGCAAATTCAAATGTCTCTTCTTCCGTCTGAAGTTCCGGAGCTTAAGGGTTTTGAAATAGCCTCTTATTACAGATCGGCTAAAGATGTGGGCGGGGATTATTATGATTTTATCAAACTTTCCGACACCAAGCTTGGTGTCGCGGTTGCTGATGTTTCAGGGAAAGGTGTTCCGGCGGCACTCGGAATGGCAACCATAAGGTCAATTCTCCGGGCAAATGTCAAAAGTTCAATTAACTTGCGTGACGTAATGTTGAATACCGGTATAATGTTCAAAGCCGATACTTCCAGAGGGATGTTTGTAACATTGGGGTTTCTTACTTTAGATGCTTTTAATTTTAAAGCAGCTTTTTCTGATGCCGGACATCTTCCTCTTATAATAGTGAAAGAAGACGGAGAGGTTGAACAAATAAAGACTACAGGGATTGCCATGGGGATGGTTTCGCAAGGGGTCTTTGAAGGCAGTTTGGAAGTAAAAGAATTTAGTGTAAATAAAGGTGACCTTTTAGTATTATATACAGACGGGGTTAACGAAGCTATGAATGCAAAGAAAGAGGAATACGGGTTTGAAAGGCTTATTCAAATATGTAAAAATAGCAGGACTTTATCTGCAAATGCCGCATTAGAAGCCTTGAAAACGGATATTCTGGGATTTACAGGTGAAACTCAGCAAAGTGATGATATGACAATTATAACCATAAGGTGTGTCTGAATGGAAGATGTAATAATTGAATTAAAAAAAGAAGGGAAAGAAAACCCGGTAATAGTTGTAATAAAAGGGTATCTTGACTCTGCGACATCATATAAACTTGTGGAAACCGTAGACGGCCTGTTAAAGGATGGTTTTAATAAAATAATATTTAATATGAGGGAGCTCGAGTATCTTTCTTCCGCGGGTATTTCGGTAGTGAGCGAGAGTTTTGAAAGACTAAAAGAAAAAGAAGGTGCTTTAAAGCTTACGAATGTCAGTTCCCGGGTACTTAAAGTCCTGGATCTTTGCGGGGTGGCAAAACTTTTAGATATTCATACGGAAGAGGCCGCCGCTTATAAAAGTTTTGAAAACATCGTAAAAAAACAGGAGAGTTTGCCTTCTGAAGTTAAATGTCCCGGTTGTGTATTTAAAGCAGTTATTGATACTCAGAATATCTACAAATGTCCTAAATGCGGTATGATATTTTATATAGATGAAAAATTGAAAATCGAACCTCTTGAAAGAGAAAAGGCGGGAGGTGTTGTTTCAAAGATGGACATGTGGATCAAAGCGGATATAAGCTACATTACTCCGATCAGGCGGGTGGTGGGGGCCCTTGCTGTGCGTGAGGGGTTCTTTGAGGATTCGATACATGATATAGAACTTGCATTGGATGAATCCATTACGAATATTATTGAGCACGGTTATAATTTTGATGTTACGAAATCTATCGGTATAAATGTATCAACAGAAGATGATAAATTGATAATAACGATTACTGACAAGGGGAAATCTTTTGATATGCAGAAACTCCCCGGGAATTCATTTTTTTCCAGCAAGGGACCTTATAGGGGGCGGGGACAGTATATTATAAAAAAATCAATGGACACGGTAAGCTATTCGCCTGTATCCGGAGTTGAGAATAAACTTATCCTTACAAAAATAAAAAAAGACAGCGATAAAAAAGGTGAAGCATATATAAAGATTATATGAACGAAAGAGAGGATTTACTTAAAACTGTGGAGTTGTGCGAGCGGATTCTGGCTAAAGATCCTGCTAATAAAATTATGCTTGAAAAAATTGAAGCCTCAAAAAAGAAGCTTAGATTGATAGAGAGAAGATTAACTGATAATTCGGAAGAAAATAAGCAGGAAAAATCAATACAGCAAAAGAAGAAAAGTTCAGGCAATACGGAGTATTTATAATGACTGTTACGGAAAGATTGATTTTATTTAATCTGGCCGGCATTACGCCTCTGGCTTTCAGGAAATTAATGGATAAGTATGGCGCTTTAAACAATATTAAGCAGGAAGATATTGAAAAACTTTCTAACAGCAAGAAGAACCTCCACAAAGAGCTGGATGAAGAGCTTAAAATGCTTAAGAAATATGAAGTCAGAGTGGTCACGATAATGGACGAGGAGTATCCTTCTTCTTTGAAATATATAAGTGATCCGCCTTATGTGCTTTACGTTAAAGGGACCTTAAAGCCGGAAGACGGAATCTCCATCGGTATAGTAGGCTGCCGGAACCCGACAAATTACGGAAAGATTTGCGCTGAGAAGTTCACGCTAAGACTTATCGAAAGAGGTTTTACCGTGATTAGCGGTCTGGCCCGCGGAGTTGATACCGTCTGTCATAGTGCGGCAGTCGGAGTTAAAGGAAGAAATATCGCGGTTTTGGGCAGCGGGTTTGGCAAGTTATATCCGCCGGAGAATAGGAATCTTGCGAAGGAGATTACAACCTCCGGTGCCGTCATTAGTGAGTTTTCAATGCTTACTGAGCCGGATAAGTTTAATTTTCCGAGAAGGAACAGGATCATAAGCGGAATGACTCTTGGTACTTTGGTTATAGAGGCGGGAGAAAAAAGCGGAGCTCTTATTACTGCAAGATACGCGCTTGAACAAAATAGAGAAGTATTTGCCCTTCCCGGTAATATTACGAGTGAAGAAAGTAAAGGCCCGAACGGACTGATAAAACAGGGGGCAAAACTTGTGATGTCCGTTGAAGATATACTTGAAGAGCTGAAAGATGTTCTTCCTGAAGAATTTTTAAATAAAAAAGGACAGGCGGAGCTGGAAACGGTAGCGCTTAGTGATCTTGAAAACAAGGTTTTTAGTGTTATTAACAATGAACCTGCGCACATAGATGAAATAATAAATATTACAAAAATAGAAGCCGGGCCGCTTGCAACCGCCCTGATCAATCTGGAAATAAAAGGATTTATAAAACAGTTTCCGGGTAAGATGTTTGTGAAGATGTAGCCGGAGGCGCAGAGGCTCTGATGATCGGATGCGCAGCAAGAACGGTAAACTGTACACTGTAAACTGACATAATGTTATATCTAAGTAGTAAGTGTTTAACAAAAATCTAATTTTAATAAGAGTAAAAAGGAGCTTACTTTGAAAAAACTTATTATAGTGGAGTCACCAACCAAGGTTCATACCATCTCCAAGTTTTTAGGGAAAGATTATATTGTTAAGGCCTCGATGGGGCATATAATTGATCTTCCGAAAAGCAGGATCGGTATAGAAGTTGATACGGATTTTGAGCCAAAATATATAGTTATGAGGGATAAGGCAAAGATATTAAAGGATATAAAAGAAGCAGCCGAAAAATGCGAGATTGTCTATCTGGCTACCGACCCTGACAGAGAAGGTGAAGCTATAAGCTGGCACTTAAGAAATGCTATCTTGGAAGAAAAGAAAAGTAAAAGCAAGAAAATACCGGTTAAACCGAAAGTAGTGAAGGTTAAACAGACCTTCAGAGTTGTGTTCAATGAAATAACCAAAAAAGCGGTTATGTCCGCAATTGAAAATCCGAGAGATTTGGATATGGACCTTGTATATGCCCAGCAGGCCAGAAGAATTCTTGACCGGCTTGTGGGTTATATGATTTCGCCTCTCCTTTGGAAGAATGTTCAAAGCGGGCTTTCTGCCGGAAGAGTGCAGTCTGTTGCTTTAAGAATGATTTGCGAGCGTGAAAAAGAGATAACGGCTTTCAAACCGGAAGAATATTGGTCTATAGAAGCTCTTTTAAAAGGAGTAAACCCTCCCCAGTTTACCGCGAAGCTGACACAGATAAACGGTGAAAAGTTTAAAATAGTTACAAAAGAAGAGGGCGATAAGATAGTTGCTGAATGTCAGAAACATCCATTTATAGTAAAAAAGATAGAAAGCAAAGAAAAAAACAGGTACTCCCCTGCTCCGTTTATTACCTCTACACTGCAGCAGGAAGCCTCTAAAAAGCTGGGATTTACTTCAAGAAAGACCATGATGATAGCCCAGCAGCTCTATGAAGGTTTGAATGTGGGAGAAGAAGGGGAAGTAGGTTTAATAACATATATGAGAACAGATTCAGTCAGGATTGCTGAGGAAGCGCTTACCGAAGTAAGAGGACTGATCGGAGAAAAATACGGACAGGAGAATCTTCCGGAAAAACCTAATTTTTATAAGAACAAGAAGAACTCTCAGGATGCGCATGAAGCTATCAGACCTTCGTCCTGTCTTCGTGAGCCGGAGAAGATCAAAAAGTTCCTTTCCAAGGATCAATACCGCTTATATGATCTTATCTGGAAGAGATTTGTGGCCTGTCAGATGAAACCGGCAATACTTGAGGTTACCACTGCTGATATCGGAGCCGGCATATATAATTTCAGAGCAAGCGGAACTGTTATAAAATTTAAAGGGTTTCTTGGTGTGTACACCTTTGAGGAAGACGAGGAAAAGGAAGAAAAGCAGGGTGAGGCGGGGGTAGAGGGTGAAGAAAAGGAAGCCGCAAAAGAGAAAATACTTCCTAAACTGACAGAGCAGGAGAAATTAGACCTGCTGGAAATCACCGGAAATCAGCATTTTACCGAACCTCCTGCGAGATATAATGATGCTTCTTTGGTTAAGGCCCTTGAAGAAAACAATATCGGCCGGCCGTCTACCTATTCACCTATTATTTCCACCCTGCTTGACAGAAATTATGTCGAACGGCTGGATAAAAGGTTTAAGCCGACAGAACTCGGGGAGTTGGTGGACGATATACTTATGAAAACATTTCCGGATATACTAAATATTGAGTTTACTGCAAAGATGGAGGGAAAACTTGATAAAGTTGAAGAGGGAGATAATGATTGGAAATCAGTAATAAAAGAATTTTATGGTCCTTTCTCTGTTGATCTTCTTAAGGCTTCAAATATTATGGGCGGTATGAAAAAAGACCGTGACGGGGAGACCGGACAGTTATGTGATGCCGTATATAAAAAGAATGCTGAAGGTGTACTTGAAAGAATTGTTGATCTTACCAGACTTACAGAGGAAGAAAAGAAAGAGCTTGTTCCTTGCGGGAGAACGATGGTAGTAAAGTGGGGCGCTCGCGGCAGATTTCTTGCCTGCTCGGGATTCCCTATATGTAAAAATACAAAGTCTATGGACGGAGAAGAGCAAGCAGCAGAAATTACCAATATGATGTGTGATGCAAAGTATTTAAAAACTGACGCAGGGCTGGTCAGGGTAACGAAAAAGGCCCCTGCACCGGAAGGCCAGGAAGGTAACGTGATTGAATGCGGCGGCAGAATGGTTACAAAATTCAGCCGTTTTGGAAAGTTTATGGCTTGTGAAAAATATCCTGAATGTAAGAATACGAAGAGCATCGGGATCGGTATTAAATGTCCTAAGCCGGATTGCGGCGGGGACGTTATTATGAGAAAAGGAAAGAAAGGCACATTCTTTGGTTGTTCTAACTACCCGGATTGCGATTTTATTTGTAATCTTAAACCGCTTGACAGGAAATGCCCGAAATGCGGTTACGCCGTCATGGCAAAGTTCAAAGATAACTTCAGATGCTTGAATAAAGAATGTAAACACGAAGAAGAGAATGCAGCAGCTAATTGACAAGTTTTTAGAGTATCTTAAGGTAGAAAAGAACTTCTCTATAAATACTATAATAAACTACGCCGTGGATCTTAAACAGTTCTTTGAATTTTGCCGGGAAAAAGAGGATATTCAAAAAGTTACAGGCATCAATATCAGGGAGTTCGTGGTTGAGCTTACCCTGAAAAAATACGGTAAGGCGAGTATAGAAAGAAAACTCGCAACTTTGAAAAGTTTCTTTTTTTATCTTAAAAAAGAGGCTGTTATTAAGATAGACCCGACAGGTAATGTCAGTTTTCCCAAAAAAGATAAAAAGCTTCCCCGCTTTCTTGAAGCTCTTGAAATGGGCAGATTCTTGGATTCTATTAGCGGAGATAAAGAGGAAGATTTCAGAGACAGGGCAATTCTGGAAATACTTTATTCCACCGGATTGCGTGTCAGCGAGCTTACCGGTCTGAATAAGCAGAGCATTGATTTGACGAATAATTTAATAAGGGTTTTCGGAAAAGGAAGTAAAGAACGTATTGTTCCCATCGGGGACAGGGCAAAAGAGACGCTTAGAAGCTATCTGAGTAAAAAGGCGGT
This sequence comes from Candidatus Firestonebacteria bacterium RIFOXYD2_FULL_39_29, assembly GCA_001778375.1. Taxonomy (NCBI): domain Bacteria; phylum Candidatus Firestoneibacteriota; species Candidatus Firestonebacteria bacterium RIFOXYD2_FULL_39_29. The sequence goes on along the minus strand of MFGV01000027.1, from coordinate 24,178 downwards.
AGATTCAGAAGCATTATTTCTTAACCATAAACAAAAAAGGTTGGACACTAGAACTGTCAGGCATATTCTTGATAAATGGTCAAGGTCTTCAAAACTCGGGAAGCATATTAGTCCTCATTCAATAAGGCACAGTTTTGCTACGCATCTTCTGGATGCCGGAGCAGATCTAAGAAGTGTTCAGGAGTTGCTTGGACATTCAAATTTATCAACAACGCAGATCTACACGCATGTGACACGGGAAAAGCTGAAGAGTGTGTATGATAAATCACACCCTCGCGCGTAGGAGAAGCAAGTAAAGCAGGGAAAGCAAGTACAGCAAGTACAGAAAGCACAGTGAGTAAATTGGTAAAGTGACGAAAGTTGAGCGACAGCGAAAAGCGAGTAACATATTTTACGTTATAGACTTTTATGGACTTTTACAGACGTTATGGACGTATTTTTTTTCTCGGAGGAGTAAATGGAAAACCTGATTAAAAAGGCTGATATTTTAGTAGAAGCTTTACCCTATATCCGGAAGTTCTTTGGTAAGACTTTTGTTATTAAATTCGGGGGAAAAGCTATGGTGGAGGCGGCGTTTAAGGACTCTGTTGTTGAGGATATTGCTCTGCTTAAGTACATAGGGGTAAATACCATTGTGGTTCACGGCGGGGGACCGGAGATATCGGCGGCGATGGAAAAGCTCGGAAAGAAACCGAATTTTATAAACGGGCTTCGCGTGACTGATAAAGAAACAATGGAAATTGTCGAAGAAGTGCTTTTTGGAAAGGTAAATAAAGAGATAGTAACATTGTTCAATAAACATCACGGAAAAGCTGAAGGGCTCTCCGGTAAAAACGGTAACCTTATAACAGCAAAGCAGATGAGTAAAGAGTTGGGCTTTGTCGGCGAGGTTGAAAATATTGATCTGTCTATTTTAGAAAAAAAGAAGGATTATATTCATGTAATTGCCCCTATTGGAAGAGGAAAAGACGGACATATCTATAATATCAATGCTGATGATGCAGCTTCTGAGATTGCAATTACGGCAAAAGCCGAAAAACTCCTTTTATTGACTGATGTTAACGGGGTTTTAGACAGTTCAAAGAAACTCATTTCAAGCATACACATTGGAGAGGTTTCAAAAATGGTGAAAGACGGAACCCTGACCGGCGGAATGATCCCAAAAGTAACCGGTGCCGCCGAAGCCGTAAAAAAAGGCGTAAAAAAAGTGCATATCATAAACGGGAATATAAGACACTCTCTGTTGCTCGAAATATTCACCGATAAAGGTGTTGGAACGGAAATAGTGTGAAAAAGTACGAAGTACGATGTTTTGCATTATTGAGTTGTAATTAAATTAAATACCACATTAATGTAAGCAAAGTTTTTCTCCCAAGGAAAGATACATAGATGTCAGCAAAGGTTGACATAGAGAGGTAAGACGTTACGGCCATTACAGACCTTATGGACTTTTGGACGTTTTTAAAAGCTTGTATCAGTGTCCACCTGTGGTGAGATCTCGCCAAGGGCGGAGAATCCTGTAGCTTTGTAATCTCATCAAAAGATCCGCCTGATATAACTGGCGGAAGTGGAATCGTTTTCTGGAGGAGTATTATGAAAAACGAACAGATAATGGCCGAAGAGAAAGCTTGTATCTTTCCCACCTACTCCCGTTTTCCTTTTGTGATAACCAAAGGGAAGGGTATGAAGGTTATAGATAATAATGGCAAGGAATATCTTGATTTTCTCGGGGGTATAGCTGTTGATGTGCTCGGGCATTGTCATCCGAAGGTAACTTCTGCGGTAAGGAATCAGGTTAATAAGTTAGTGCATGTTTCTAATTTATATTACACTATCCCTCAGATAAAACTGGCAAAGCTTATTTGCAGACTTTCGGGACTTAATAAGTGTTTCTTTGCTAACTCCGGAGCGGAGGCAAATGAAGCGGCGATAAAGCTTGCGAGAAAGTATGCGAAAGAGAAACTTGGCGCTGGTAAATATGAGATCATTACAATGAAAGGCTCCTTCCATGGGCGGACTATGGCGACTCTGTCGGCTACAGGACAGGAAAAGATTCAAAAAGGGTTTGAACCTCTATTAGAGGGTTTTAAATACGCCGAATACGGCGATTTTGATTCGTTAAAGAACCTCGTTTCCGAGCAGACATGCGCGGTTTTGCTTGAACCTATACAGGGGGAGGGTGGGGTTAAAGTTCCTTCAGTTGAATATCTTAAAAAAGTAAGAGAACTTTGTGATGAGAAAAATATTGTCCTTATACTTGACGAGATACAGTCGGGAATCGGAAGGACGGGTAATTTCTTTGCTTATGAGGGGTTTGGTATCAGACCTGACATAGTGACGCTTGCAAAAGGTATCGGAGGAGGTCTTCCTCTCGGGATTATGGTTGCAAATGATAAAGTCGCCTCAGGATTTTCCGCAGGCTCTCACGGTTCTACTTTTGGCGGGGGACCCGTAGTATGTGTTGCCGGGCTTGCAGTACTGGAGACGATCATAAAAGATAAACTAATAAAGAACGCTTCAGAGACCGGAGCTTATTTTATTGAAAAGCTAAAAGAATTGGTGGTAAAATATAGCTCAATTGTAAAAGAAGCCAGAGGAATGGGGCTTATGATAGGTCTGGAGTTAACCGTTCAGGGCAAGGAGCTTGTAGTAAAGATGGCAGAAAAAGGTTTTCTAATAAACTGCACGGCAGAAAAAGTGCTGAGATTTTTACCGCCCTTGATTGTCACCAGAAGACAAATTGATAGACTTGTGTCTGCATTGGATGAAGTATTAAGCAGTACAAGGTTCTGATTTCCGGAGGAAATACCAATGAAACTAAAAATAAAAGATTTTCTAGCTATTACTGATTTAAATAAAGAAGAACTGCTTTTTGTTCTAAAAACAGCAAAGGAGTTTAAGAGCGGGAAACTTAAAGAAAAGAGTTTAAGCGGTAAGTCGGTAGCTATGATATTTGAAAAGCCCTCGACGCGCACCCGTCTTTCTTTTCAGACCGCTATTTATGAGCTTGGCGGGCAGCCTATTAATTTGAACTCCAGTGAGATACAGCTTTCACGCGGTGAAACTGTGCATGATACAGCTAAAGTATTAAGCAGGTATGTCCATGCCATAACTCTCCGTACCTTTGAGCATAGCAGGGTTGTTGAGCTGGCAAAATACGCTTCCGTGCCTGTTATTAATGCGCTGTCTGACTATGAGCATCCGTGTCAGATCCTTGCGGATCTTCAGACTATGGAAGAAAGGAAGGGGCTAAAAGGGATAAAAGCGGCTTTTGTAGGCGACGGAGATAATAATGTAACGAATTCCTATATATTTGGCTGCGCAATCCTTGGTATTCCGCTTACGGTAGCCTGTCCAAAAAAATATGCGCCCAAGAAAGAAGTATTGGAAGCGGCATTAACTTTGGCAAAAAAAGTTGATTTAATCATTACTAATAATCCTGTTGAAGCCGTAAAAGATGCTGATGTAATTTATACTGATGTCTGGGTAAGCATGGGTATGGAAAAAGAGTATGAAGAAAGAAAGAAAGCTTTTAAAGCTTTCCAATTGAATGAAGAACTTTTAAAAAACGCAAAGAAAAAAGATTACATAGTAATGCATTGTCTCCCCGCGCACCGCGGAGATGAAATTACAGACGGTGTTATTGATGGCAGTCATTCTGTGGTTTTTGACGAAGCGGAAAATCGAAAGCATGCGCAAAAGGCCGTGCTTCATCTACTAATAAAAGATAAACTATAAGGTTCTATGAGAGTGCAGCGATAAACAGAATTACTAAGGATTAAGCACTAATGACTAAACAATTACTAAGATTAAAGCACTAATTACTAAAAAGGAAGATAATTAATATAACTACAATGATTTTGTTTAAAACTTAGTGATTAAGTATTAGTAATTGTTTAGTGCTTAGAATTTAGATCTTAGTGATTCAATTTGCAATTATATCCGTGGAATCTTTTTCGAAAAGGAGAAAATTATGAACAACATAAAAAAAGTAGTCCTCGCGTACTCCGGCGGTCTTGATACCTCTATTATCATTCCCTGGCTTAAGGAGAATTATCACTGCGAAGTTATTGCTTGCGCGGTGGATGTGGGACAAGGGGAAGAACTCTCACCGTTAAAAAAGAAAGCAATTAAGACCGGCGCCAGCAAGATATATATAATTGATGCAAAGAAGGAGTTTGTAACGGATTATATATGGCCTTCGTTAAAAGCCAATGCCATTTACGAAGGACGCTACCTTCTGGGTACTTCGTTTGCTCGTCCGATAATAGCGGAGAAGATTGTAGAAGTCGCAAAGAAGGAAAAGGCTGATGCAGTCTGTCATGGTGCGACCGGGAAAGGTAATGATCAGGTTCGCTTTGAGCTTACTTTCAAGGCGCTTAATCCGGATCTGAAAATAATTGCTCCCTGGCGCGAATGGGATATTCAATCACGTGAAGAAGAAATTGAATACGCAGAGGCCCGCGGCATCTCTGTGCCTGTTACAAAGAAAAAACCTTACAGTATGGACCGTAACTTATGGCATATAAGCTATGAGGGCGGTATTCTGGAAAAAACCTGGAATGAATATAAAGATGACATGTTCCTATACACTGTTTCTCCGGAGAAGGCTCCCAATAAACCAACATTTGTTGAGATATTCTTTGAAAAAGGAATACCGAAAAAACTGAACGGCAAAGCTTACGGTCCGGTGGAGATGATATTTAAACTTAATGATATTGCCGGAAAAAATGGTGTAGGACGGGTTGATATTGTTGAGAATCGTCTGGTCGGTATGAAATCCCGGGGCGTTTATGAAACCCCTGCCGGAACAGTTTTACATGCTGCTTTAAGGGATCTCGAATGCATTACTTTGGATAAAGAAACATTGCACTATAAAGAGCTTATAGCTCCTCGCTATGCTGAACTTGTATATAACGGCCAGTGGCAGTCAGAATTAAGAAGTTCCTTTGATGCTTTCATAAATCATGCTATGCGTAATACCACAGGCACTGTTAAGATGAAGCTTTACAAAGGAAACTGTCTTGCAGTGGCTCGAAAATCAGAATATTCTTTATATGACGAAAATATCGCGACTTTCAGCAAGGACGAAGTGTATAACCAGAAAGATGCAGAAGGCTTTATTAACCTGTTCGGACTTTCCACAAAAGTAGGCGGAATACTTAAAAGAGCCAAGAAAATAAAGTAAAACGGAGGCGCGTCCGCCCGAGGGCGAGACCTCGCCAAAAGGAACTTTTAGCGGGGATGCTCAGAGGCGCAGATGTTTGAGTCTGAATTGATAAGCCGTGCATAGTCTTTCTATGCACGGCTTTTTTCATTTAAAAATTGTAAAAAACTACGCGGAAGTGATATAATAATTAACAATTAGAATAAAGAGGTTCTAGGTGCTGGGTTCTGGGGACTAGAAGCATAGCGGGTAAATTACTAAGGATTAAGCACTAATAACTAAACAATGACTAAGATTAAAGCACTAATCACTAAAAAGGAAGATAATTAATATAACTGCAATGATTTTGTTTAAAACTTAGTGATTAAGTATTAGTAATTGTTTAGTGCTTAGAATTTAGATCTTAGTTATTGGATTTACTCTAGTATAAGTGGAATCATATGCTGGAAAAGCAGGGATATTTCGCGAAAAGAAAAATAGCTCAACATGACAAGAAAAGATGGAGAAAATGCAAAAATGAAACTTTGGGGCGGGCGGTTTAAAATAAAGGCTGATGAAATGGCGGCAAAATTTACCGCTTCTATTTCGTTTGATAATCGTCTTTCGAAGTATGATTGCATAGGCAGCATTGCTCATGTGAAAATGCTCGGTAAGCAGAAGATAATTCCTTCTAAGGATGCGGCAAAAATAATTGTTGCTCTTAAAAAAATTCTTACAAAAATAAAAGCCGGGAAATTTAAAATCGATCTTACCTGTGAAGATATTCATACAAATATAGAAAAAGAAGTTATTAAGTATGCGGGGGAAGCGGGAAAGAAGATGCATACGGCACGGAGTCGTAATGATCAGATAGCTCTAGACGAAAAGCTTTATCTGAAAGCTGAGATTATCGGGGTAATTTCCCAATTGCAGAAAGTAATAATTTCTCTGGATAAATGGGGAGCTCTCCATAAGGGAGTTGTAATTCCCGGTTTTACCCATATGCAGCATGCACAGCCGGTAAAATTTGAAGAGTATATTGGAGCTTATACGGAAATGCTCGGCCGTGACATTTGGCGTCTTACGGATGCTTATAAGCGTGTAAATATTATGCCTCTCGGGGCCTGCGCTTTGGCCGGAAGTTCATTTCCAATAGATCGCAAGTTTGTAGCCAAACAATTGGGCTTTACCATGCCGACGAAAAACACTATTGATTCTGTTTCAGACCGTGACCATGTTATTGAATTTATATCGGACTGTGCTATTATTTCAATGCACCTAAGCCGCATATCTGAAGAAATGGTACTCTGGTCTACAAAGGAATTTGCATATGTCGAGATTAGTGATGCTTTTACCACCGGCAGCAGTATTATGCCGCAGAAAAAAAATCCTGATATTTTTGAGATGATTCGCGGCCGTACCGGACGGACCTATGGAGGGTTAGTCGGTATCCTGACAATAATGAAAGGTTTACCTCTTGCTTATAATAGTGATATGCAGGAAGATAAGCTTCACTTGTTTAGTGTCGTCGATTCCGTCAAGGAATCTTTGAGTATACTTGAGGTGCTTTTCAATAATATAACGCTGAAAACCGGAAATATAAAAAAAGCGCTGATTAAAGATTACTCGGATGCTGTTGAAGTCGCAAATTACCTGGTAAAAAAAGGAATGAATTTTAAGGATGCTCATACTACGACGGGGAAGTTAGTGCTTTTTTGTGAAAAGCAGGATAAGGATTTTAGTGACTTGAGCCTGCAGGATTTTAAAGTTTTCTCTAAACTTTTCGAAAAAGATATTTTCAAAGCGTTAAAGGTAAAATAAATATGCAAGAAGCGTATACAAAAGAGTTTATAGCTATACTTGATTATGGTTCCCAGTATAACCAGCTGATAGCAAGGCGTGTAAGGGAGAATAATGTCTATTGTGAAATACTGCCGCCCACTACAACCGCCGAACAGTTGAAAAAGAGCAAAAAACTAAAAGGAATTATACTTTCAGGAGGACCCGCCAGTGTTTATGCTGAGGGGGCACCCAAGATGGATAAGGAAATATTTGATTTAGGTGTCCCGATACTTGGTATATGCTACGGAATGCAATTAATCTCACATACTTTAGGCGGTAAGGTTACAAAAGCTGACAAAAGAGAGTATGGTTTGTCAAAGCTGTTAATTAAGGATTTTTCTGATCTTTTGTGGAACTTAAGGTCTACATTGGATGTTTGGATGTCCCATGGAGATCAGGTTACAAAACTTCCTCCCGGTTTTGAACCTATTGCCTATACTATGACCTGTCCGTTTGGAGCCGTGAGAAACCGGCATAAAAAGATATTTGGCGTGCAATTCCACCCTGAAGTGGTTCATACTCAAAATGGTAAGGATATTATAAGGAATTTCCTCGTAAAAATCTGCGGCTGTACAGGTGACTGGACTATGAAGGCCTATATAAAAGATGCCATGGATAATGTCAAGAAACTGGTGGGAGATAAAAAGGTTTTATGCGGGCTTTCCGGCGGTGTGGATTCTTCCGTGGCGGCAGTGCTTATACATAAAGCTATCGGGGATAATCTTCACTGTGTTTTTGTCAATAACGGAGTACTTCGAAAGAATGAGGAAAATGAGGTATTGAAGACTTTTAGGGACGGATTTAAATTGAACTTGCATTATGTTGACGCCTCTGAAAGGTTTCTAAAAAAACTTAAAGGAATAACCAATCCCGAAGAAAAAAGAAAGATTATCGGCGGAGAATTTATACGGGTGTTTGAAGAAGAAGCTAAAAGGCTGGGAGATCTTGGTGGAATGGAATTTCTCGCGCAAGGTACACTCTATCCGGATGTTATTGAGAGCGTTTCTACAAAAGGCCCGTCTGCTGTTATAAAATCTCATCATAATGTCGGCGGTCTGCCAAAAGACCTTAAGTTTAAACTCATAGAGCCGCTAAGAGAGCTTTTTAAAGATGAAGTAAGAGTATTAGGAAAAGAGCTTAGAATACCGGATGAAATTCTCTGGCGTCAACCTTTCCCGGGTCCGGGACTTGCTGTAAGAATACTTGGTGAAGTTACTAAAGAGAATGTGGAGATACTTAAAAATGCTGATCATATTATCACGGAAGAAATAAAAAAAGCAGGCTTGTATCGAACTATCTGGCAATCCTTCGGGGTTCTTCTTCCGGTTAAAACCGTAGGTGTTATGGGAGATGAAAGAACTTATGAGAATGTAATAGCCCTCCGCGCAGTAGAAAGCCAGGACGGTATGACGGCAGATTGGGTAAAACTTCCCTATGAAGTATTGAATATTATATCAAACAGGATTGTTAATGAAGTAAGGGGTGTTAACAGAGTTGTTTATGATATTAGCAGTAAGCCGCCGTCAACAATCGAATGGGAGTGATCGAAATACGGGGTCTGGTAGATTACTCTGATTAAAAGAGGATGATGCTGATAAGAAGAAATGGATACAAAATATTGTTCTGATGGAAATATCAGCGAAATCAGTTTTTAGAATCGGCGATATCACCTGATGGCATGAAAAGAAGAATGGCAATAAAGATATATTAAGATAACAAAGTAATATCTGGAAAGCATGAAGTAGAAGTATGGTGTCCGGTAGATTACGTTGATATAAATACATCAGCGAAATCAGTTTTTAGAATCAGCGATATCACATGTGTGCCGTCGAGTATAAACTTGTACCCAGTTTAACAAATATATTCAAAAAAGGACATGGACCGTTGAAATGAATACACGTGAAATACGCAAACGTATTGCGAGCATAAAAAAGACCCAGCAGATCACTAAAGCTATGAAGATGGTTGCGGCTGTCAGGTATAGAAAGGCGCATCAGAATCTTATATCAAACAGACCCTATAAGCTTGATATGGAAATGCTTATGAAGGATCTCGTCTCGAAAAAACCTGATAGTTATAATAATGTATGTTTTACCGCCCCTGAAAAAGCTGAAAAGGAAATGCTGGTCGTAATAACCTCCGATAAAGGACTTTGCGGGAGTTTTAACAGTACTCTTTTGAAAGGTTGTTTAAAATATCTCAAGACCTGTCCTAATCCTGTGGATATTATTACTGTCGGAAAAAAAGGAAGGGATTACCTGACGCATCGCGGATTTAAATCATTGCGACATTACTCGGCAGTCATGAATAATCTGAATTATGCGGGTGTTGTAGGGATTATTAATGATATTTTGAGAGATTATAAAGCGAAAAAGTACCGGAGTGTCAATGTATTATTCAATGAATTTAAAATTGTGACTCAGGCTAAAACGAAAAATTTCCTATTACTGCCTGTTTCTATTGATGGGGTATCAGGAGTGAAATCTGAATTTATATTTGAACCGAATGTTGAGACGCTTCTGGAGAGGTTATTGCCTAAATATTTAGGTGTCGTATTTTACGGAATACTTCTTGAATCGAATGCTTCTGAACAGGGATTGCGTATGACTTCAATGGAGCAGGCGACTACAAATGCGGATGATATAATAAAAAAATTGACCCTGGTATATAATCAAACCAGGCAGGCAAGTATTACGAAAGAATTAAGTGATTTAGTAGGCGGAGCAGCGGCAGTAAGTTAAAAGAAAGTACTAATTACTAGTGACTAATGACTATTTAAGGTAGGCGGAAAAAATTTTGCCATATTTAATAGATATAACTCAATAAATAGTCAGTAGTCATTAGTACTTAGTTATTATCTTGTAAAGGGAGAACTTATGGAAGACTCAAACACAGGATTTGTATCACAGATTATTGGGGTTGTCGTAGATGTGGAATTTCCTTCGGGGGATTTGCCTGGGATCTATACGGCTATCCGTATTCAACGTGACACTCCGGGAGATTACGGCAAGATGGAGATTGTTGCGGAAGTACAGCAGCATCTTGGAGATAATACCGTAAGGGCAGTGGCTATGTCTTCAACTGACGGGCTTAAAAAAGGTTCAAAGGTTATTAATACCGGAAAGGTTATCTCTGTACCTGTGGGACGGGAGACGCTGGGCAGAATGTTTAATATACTTGGTGAGCCGATTGACAATATGGGGGATGCCAAAGCGAAAAAGTTTAATCCGATTCATCGGGAGCCTCCGTCTTTTGAAGAGCAGGACACAACGGTTTCTATGCTTGAAACAGGACTTAAGGTTGTGGATCTTTTAGCTCCATATCCGAAGGGCGGAAAGATCGGATTATTCGGCGGTGCGGGTGTAGGTAAGACAGTTATCATTATGGAATTAATCAGAAATATTGCAACTCAACACGGCGGGTTTTCGGTATTTGCCGGAGTCGGTGAACGTACTAGAGAAGGGAATGACCTCTGGCTTTCCATGAAGGAATCCGGGGTTATAGATAAGACAGCTATGGTTTTCGGTCAGATGAACGAGCCGCCGGGTGCAAGATTAAGAATAGCTCTTTCAGGGCTTACTATGGCAGAGTATTTCCGTGATGAAGAGGGTCAGGATGTTCTGCTGTTCATTGATAATATTTTCCGGTTTGTTCAGGCCGGTTCTGAAGTTTCCGCATTACTCGGACGTATGCCTTCCGCTGTAGGATATCAGCCTACTTTAAGTTCTGAGATGGGTGCGCTTCAGGAGCGAATCACCTCCACAAAAAAAGGTTCGATTACTTCAGTTCAGGCAATATATGTTCCTGCTGATGACCTGACAGATCCGGCGCCTGCAACTTCCTTTTCGCATCTTGACGCTACGACGGTGCTTTCAAGGCAGATCGTAGATATCGGTATTTATCCTGCCGTTGATCCCCTGGATTCCACGTCGAAAATTCTTTCGGAGGAAGTTGTAGGGAAAGAGCATTATGCTGCAGCGCGCGGAGTGCAGAAGATACTTCAAAGATACAAAGACCTTCAGGATATTATCGCAATTCTTGGTATTGATGAACTCTCGGAGGAAGACAAACAGACCGTTAACCGGGCGAGGAAAGTTCAGAAATTCCTTTCCCAACCTATGTTTGTAGCCGAAGCCTTTACCGGTATGGCCGGAAAGTATGTTCCGATAAAAGATACAATTAAGGGTTTTAACGAGATAATTGAGGGTAAACATGATGACCTTCCCGAACAGGCTTTTTATATGGTCGGGACGATAGAAGAGGCTGTTGAAAAATCCGAGAAGATGAAGTAAAGATAATGCAAATTCTAATTACTAAATTCTAAATTCTAAATTCGAAACAAGCACTAAGAATATAAAGAGATAAAAAAGAAGCAGGGTGTGATTTCCGAAATCAAGTATTGTATCAGCGTAATTAGCACTTTTAATCTCTTCGAAAGACCCGCCCTAAATAACTGGCGGGAGTGATATCACATGCTTGCAAAAGAGGTACTAGCAAGGAATATGGAGTTTCATAAATGAGCAATACAAAGTCGTTCATACTTGAAATATTGACGCCTGATAAAATGTTTTTTACCGGTGAAGTTGAGTCTCTTGAAGCGCCTTCGCTTGTGGGGAGTTTTGGGGTGTTGAAGAATCATGCTCCTATGTTGGCTGTATTAAAAAAAGGAAAAGTGAAATATAAACACGGGAATGAGGAAAAAGAGATAAATGTAGGGGAAGGGTTTGTTGAAGTACTACCGGATAAAGTACGTATTCTCGTTGAAGGATGTGAATAATGCCTGAACCAAAAGAAGAAATAATAGAAATAAAAGCAAAAATTTCAGAGCTTTGGAGGCATCTTTGACCTGTCTAAAAAACAGTTAAGGATTGCGGAACTCGATAACTTGTCGGGCAGCTCCGGTTTCTGGAATGATAATGAAAAAGCGCAGAAGCTGATGAAAGAGCGCGATGATAATAAGAAAGAACTTGATAATTGGAATTTATTAAATTCGAAAGCTGATGATGTAGTAGCAGGGTTGGAACTCATTAAGCACGGGGAAGACCCTGAACTTATAAAAGAAATTGTTGAACAGCTTAATCAGCTGAAAAAAGATCTCCGTACGGAAGAGCTTAAACTCTACTTTACGGATAAATACGACACTCATAACGCGTTTCTTTCCATTCATCCCGGAGCCGGCGGTACCGAATCTCAGGATTGGGCTTCAATGCTTCTGAGAATGTATAATAGGTGGGCGGAAAGGAAAGGGTTCTCCGTGGAAATGGTAGACTATCAGCCCGGTGAAGAAGCAGGACTTAAGGATGTCACCCTTTTTCTCTCAGGTACGAATGTTTATGGTTTTCTTAAATCAGAAAAAGGTGTGCACCGTCTTGTCCGGATATCCCCTTTTGATTCCAATAAAAGACGCCATACTTCTTTTGCTTCTGTGGATGTAATGCCGGAAGTCGATGATGTAGAGGTTAATATTGCTGATGAGGAGATAAGAATAGATACCTATCGTGCTTCAGGTGCAGGGGGACAGCATATAAACCGTACCGAATCTGCAATCCGCCTTACTCACTATGCTTCAGGAATAGTTGTGACCTGCCAGTCTGAAAGAAGTCAGATGAAAAATAAAACAATGGCATATAAAGTTCTTAAAGCCCGTCTTTATGAGTTCTACGGAAATAAACGTAAAGAAGAGATGAAACTGGTTCAGGGGGAGAAGAAAGATATAGAATGGGGAAGTCAGATAAGATCTTACGTCTTTCAACCGTACCGTCTGGTTAAAGATAACAGGACGGGATTTGAGGTTACAAATACGATTTCCGTAATGGACGGAGAAATAGATGTTTTTATAGAAGAGTATCTCAGAACAAACGCGAATAAAAAGTAAAGGATTTCAATACACTTTTTTCCATAAATCGTTGGCGGGGCAACTAAGACCCTCCATCGACTGGCGGGCAAAATTAAAGACACTGGATCCCGGATCCTAGTCCGGGATGACATTATTACTGACTGTAATAATGTCACTTTTATGGCGAGTATGCCGCAGAAAACCACGGAGGGAACTCCGTGGTTTTCTGCGGCATGAATAATAAATTGAATTCCATTCGCCGAAACTCCGGACGTAAGTCCGCAGAGGTTCATAGACTGTTATGGACCTTGTGGACGTTATAGACTATTTCTAAAGGACTGAATTATGCATCTGGAATATATCAATTGCCCGCTTTGTGACCGGGATGATTACAAAATAATGGCCTCGCGAAAAGACGGTCAGAAAATAGTGAAATGCAGGAATTGCGGTCTTGTTTATGTTAATCCAAGGTATTCGGAAGAGAGCCTGAAAAAACTTTATGACGGGGAAGGTTCCATTCACGGTGAAATATCCGGGAAAATTGACTATAAGACCTTTCTTGAAAATGAATTTTATGGAGGGGGCGTAGCACAACTAAATCTCGTGAAAAAATATAAGTTGACCGGAAAATTGCTGGATATAGGTATCGGCGGCGGTCAATTTGCTTATGCTGCAGCTAACAACGGTTTTAATGTTACAGGTACCGATTTATCAATGAAAGCTGTTGCTAATGCAAAAAGTAGATATGGCATGGATATTAAAAACGGAAAGGTTGAAGAGCTTAAACTCAAAACGGCGGAATATGATGTTGTTACTCTCTGGAGTGTATTGGAGCATGTTGTTAATCCTCTTCAAGTATTGAAAGAAGCTAATAAACTTTTAAAACAGGATGGGGTGCTTTTTGGATATGTCCCTAATATAAACGGATTAAGCAGCCGGTATAAAAATCTAACGGCTCTAGTAAAAAATGAGGATAGGAAGTACGGACATTTTGGTCTTCCGTATCATATTGTTCTTTTCACTAAAAATACTCTTCGACAGATGTCTGACCTGGCGGGGTTTAAAGTAGTTGAGATTGAATACTGGTCAAGTATCCGTCAAAATTCCAAAAAACTGAATCTTGCGCAAAAACTTACCGCTAATATCCTGGAAAAAACAAAGATGCTTGATTATTTTGCATTTGCAGCGGTTAAAAAGTAACCTGTTATAGCATAACTTAACGAAAATACTTAAAGTACATAAAAATGTTTGAAAAACTTGCAAAAATGCTCCATTTCTCCTTGACAAACCTGAGTAAATCATTATACTATATGTAGCGGTTAGAATGAAATAGACCACAACTGCTTGAATAGAAGGCCTGGGTGCTAGGTTCTAGGTTTACATATAGGAGTTATTGATAAAAATAATACAACATTAGTGTAGAACGTTAGTAACGTGATAACGTGTAACGTTTTAACGGTTGAGGAGAATTAGTTGTTACTAAAAAAACTACAGCTATACGGTTTTAAGTCATTTGCGGATAAGACTGATGTTGTCTTTGAACCGGGTATTACTTGTATTGTCGGTCCGAACGGAGCCGGTAAATCAAACATTGTTGATTCCATAAGATGGGCGCTCGGAGAGCAGAGTGTAAAATCGTTGCGCAGTCCTTCTATGGATAATGTGATATTTAACGGAACAGAAGGAAGAAAACCTCTTGGCATGGGTGAAGTTTCGCTGGTGTTCTCTGATTTTAAGGGACAGCTTGCTTTTGATTTTGAAGAGTTGAAAATTACCCGTCAGATTTTCCGTAATTCCGATTGTGAATATTTCATAAATAAAAATCCGTGCAGAATGAAAGATATTACTAATATGTTCCTGGATTCCGGAGTGGGCACGGATACTTATTTTATTCTTGAACAGGGGAAGATGGATGCGATACTTTCCTCTAAGCCCCTAGAACGAAGATATATCTTTGAGGAAGCTGCGGGAGTTTCAAAATACAAAGCGAGAAAAGAAGAAGCGCTTAAAAAACTTGACCAGACGGATCAGAACCTTCAAAGGATTAAGGACGTTCTCGGGGAAGTGAAACGCCAGATAAACAGTCTGGAAAGACATGCAAAGAAAGCTGAAAAATATAAAAAACTTGCTGCAGAGCTTAAAGACGCCGAAGTAACGGTTGCAAAATACCGTTATGATAATTTTAGAAATGAAATAGACGCTCTCGATAACAAAAAGAATAATCTTAAAAATGATATTGATACCACTCAGAATAGTGTCACCAGCGAGGAAGTCCGCCTGCAGGAAGGCAGGAAGAATCTCCTTGAAGAAGAGAAAAAACTTACTGTAAGGCAGGAAGAATACTACAAGGTTTCCAATGAGATTAATAATGTCTTTAATAAAATCAATCTGCTGGAAGACCGTAAGAATTCTTTGACCCGTGAGATTGAACAGATAAAAGGCAAGTTGGAAGAGATTGATAAGAAGAATGAAGGTATTGTCGGCCAGATAGGAAATGCAAAGAAAGAATATGATGAGACCGTAAAGGGTCTTACTGACGAGAAAGAGAATATCGGAAAACAGGCGGATACTGCGAAGAAATTGCGTGAAAAACACCGCCAGAATGAAAAACAGCTTGAAGAACTCCGGGTTCAGATATTTGACGTAATGAATGAAGCTGTGCATCTTAAGAATGAACTTAAAACTGCTGAAAACAGGTTGAATGAATTAAGATTTGCAAAAGAAAAACTTGAAAGAAAGAAACAGGAATTAGTCGTAAGAAAAAAAACCGGAGATAAGAGGCTCTCTGAACTTAAAACGGAGCTTGCTGATATAGGCGGGAATAAAAAGCTTAGAACTTCTGCAGAGGTGTATGAATATACGGCAGAGGAAGTAAAAACCATAGAGACTATAGGTATCTCTATATCGGGTGATTTTGACCGTGCTGAAAAAGAGAAAGAATTAAGCAGTGTGAAAATCATTATTAGATCCCTCCGCGAGCAATGGGGCTCGTATGTGAAAAAAGTAAAGCCTCTTTTCAAAATACTTCAGGATGTTAAAGGTACTGTAGCAAAAAAGCAGGAAGAGCAGTCTTTAACCGAAGAACTTGTAAGAGTGGAGCGAGAGGTTAAAGTAATGGAGTCAGAGCTTTCGGAATTGACTAAAGAAGAATCTGCTCTGAGTATAAGAAAAGATGAGCTGGCCGGAAAGAGCGGAGCTTCTGCAGAAACGCAAAAGGAAAAGGAAGAAAAAATAAAAGCGCTTGAATCTGAGGTTTTGGCCGCCAGAAAAGACGAACAGACAGAAAATGAAAATTTTACTGACAGAAAAGTAAGGTTAACTTTCCTCGAACAGCGTGAGATTAACCTAAAGAATGAACTTTCACGTATGGGTTTGAATATTGATGAACTGGAAGTGAACAAAACGTCCTATTTTAAAGAATCAGAGAATAAAGCAGGCCAGCTGTCAGGGCTTGATAAAGAAGTTGCCGCCCTGCAGTCCTTCCTTAAAGAGATTGCGCCGAAAAAGGATTCTCTTGAAAAGCTGCTGGCGGATGAAAAAGTAAATAATGACAAAATCAGGGATTCCTTTTATAAAGATGAAGAACAGCTTAGAACTTATAGGAAAGATTATGAGGTCAAGCAAAAGCAGTTATTTGAATTGGAAATTGAAATAAACAAACAGGATTTGGAATCCAAAGCCGTGAAGGACAGGGTTGTCAGGGATTATCATGTAGATGTTTCGCAGCTTGCTCTCGAAAAGGATTATATAAAAGATAATAGTTTGACAGTGGAAGCTGCAGATATTAAGATTACAGAGTTAAGGGTGGCGATAGAGGAGATGGGTTCCGTTAATCTGGCTTCCATGGATGAATACCAGGAGTTGACCGTACGGTTTAACTTCCTTTCAGGGCAGGAGAAAGACCTTGTAGACGCTAAAAACGAACTCTTAAAGGTTATTCAGGAGCTTAATCAGACGACGAAAGAACTCTTCATGGAAACTTTTACTAAGATAAAAGCTAATTTTAATGAGGTCTTCAGAAAGCTCTTTAACGGCGGACACGGTGACTTACAGCTGATGGACGAGAGTAATATTTTGGAAACAGGAATAGAAATTATAGCAAGGCCTCCCGGCAAACGTCCGCTTTCAGTAGCAATGCTTTCAGGCGGTGAAAGAGCAATGACTGCGATTGGTCTTCTTTTTGCCGTATTTATGGTAAAGCCGTCACCTTTCTGTATTCTTGATGAAATTGATGCTCCTCTTGATGATTCCAATGTTCTCAGGTTCAGGGATATGCTCAAAGAAACTTTTAGTAATGTACAATTTATAATCATCACACATAATAAACTCACCATGGAGTGCGCGGATACCCTATACGGTATTACACAGCTGGAGAAGGGCGTATCCACCGTAGTCTCCGTAAAACTCAAAGATATAGACCCTGCCACAGGAAAAGTAAGCGCAGAAGCAGTGAAACGCCGCGCAGCAGCAAGTTAATAAGGTTCATAATGTATAAGAAAATATTTTCTTGATTTTATCTGTGATATCTCAGTTTAATCTGTGTCATCAGCTCGAAATACTCCTTAAATTTCTGATTTTATCAGAATTAATTGAATTTATGTATTTCTTACTTGGATTTCGAGCCTGTATCTGGTAAAATTGCTTTGTAATATTGATGCATTATTTTTGGGGGTAGGATATGAAAAAAGAGCTGGTTACTATAATTCTTGGGAGTGATTCTGACCTTTCTGTTCTGGAAGGCGGGGTTAATCTGCTTGAAAAGGCGGGGGTTTCCTATGACATTATTATTGCGAGCGCTCACAGGGCTCTTCCTTTTCTTCAAAAAACAATCAGAGCAAAAGAAAAAAGCGGGACTAAAGTATTTATTGCGGCGGCCGGAATGGCGGCGGCTCTCCCCGGGGTTGTAGCTGCTGAAACTACCGTACCTGTTATTGGTATTCCTATAGACAGCTCAGCTTTAAAGGGGGCTGATGCTCTCTATTCTATTGTTCAGATGCCGGGGGGTATTCCTGTTGCGACGGTAGCGATAGGAAAACCGGGTGCTCTTAATGCGGCTATACTTGCCGTAGAGATATTAGCGATTTCAGATAAAAGATTAAAAGCTTTCCTTAAGACCTACAGGAAAGAGATGTATGACGGCATTTTAAAAAAATCCGCAAAATTAAAAGTGAAAGGCTTTAAAAAATATTTAGAAGAACAGAGAAGGTAAAATGGAATATGGTGCTTCCGGAAAAATATTGAAAGTCGATCAGCTTGATTTTCTTGCGGCGGAACTTAAAGCAGGGAAAGTGGCAGCTATTCCTACGGATACTGTCTATGGCATTGCCGCTATGATGAAAATTCCTTCTGCTATAGAGAAAATATACAGCATTAAGAAAAGACCTAAGAATAAACCTCTTATTATCTTTGTAAAAGATCCTCATGATGTTGAAGATTTTGTCGAAGAATTGCCGCCTTTTGGAATTGACCTTATGGAGAAGTTCTGGCCGGGCGCGCTTACTATAATATTTTCTGCGGGAGAAAACTTATCTCAGGGCGTTACCGCAGGTCTGGATACTATCGGTGTGAGAATGCCGGATAATAAAATAGTTATGGAAATATTGAAAAAAGTTAAAGAGCCGCTTGCGGTAACAAGCGCGAATATATCGGGAAAGAAAGACCTGACTAATGCGGCGGATGTGGAGCGTGAACTGGGTAGTGAGCTTGACTATATACTGGAGGGAGATATTAAGAAATCCCCCGGGGTTTCCACTATTGTGGATGTAACCGGAGATCATCCCTCAATATTCAGACAGGGAGTTATTAAAAAGAAGCAGCTTGAAGAAATTGTCCCCGGGATTTGTGAATAATGAAAATACTTTTTGTTTGTACCGGAAATACCTGCAGAAGTGTAATGGCGGAGTACTATACAAGATCAAAGCTTGATGATCTTGGTATCAGCGGCATAACGGTGAGTTCGGCAGGTGTCGCAACGATTGACGGTATGCCGGCTTCGCAGGGGGCTTTGGCAGTTCTGGAAGAGATAGGGATTGATGCTTCTGCTCATGTTTCGAGATTACTAACCGGGGAAATAGCGGCAGAGGCGGATAAGATATATGCCTTAGCAAGGAACCATTTGGAGATCTTGGGTTTAAATTTTATTTCCGTGAAAGATAAAGTTGAACTGCTGGCAGACAAAAGTGTGCCTGATCCTATTGGCTTGACTTTGGAAGAATATAGGGATAGTCTGGATATGATTATTAGTGCTGTGGATAAACACATTTTATCAAAACTCTAAAGAAAGTGAGGATACAATGATGATAGTTCTTGGCAGTGATCATGCATCTTTTGAGCTTAAGGAATATATCAAAGCGGAATTAGGGAAAATGGGTTATTCTGTAAACGATGTTGGCGCTAGTTCTGAAAAAAGCGTTGACTATCCGGATTATGCAATAAAGGTAGCCGGGGAAGTAAAGGCGAAGAGAGCAGATTATGGAATACTCTTTTGCGGTACGGGTCTCGGGATGTCTATTGCTGCCAATAAGGTGAAAGGTATACGCGCTGCGCTCTGTAACGATCTGTATCTTGCCGAAATGGCAAGGAAACACAATAATGCTAATATTCTGGTGATGGGAGGCCGTGTTGTCGGGAAAGGGCTTGCTCTGGAGATACTTAAGAAGTTCCTTAATACCGCCTTCGAAGGCGGAAGACATCAGGATAGATTGGATAAAATAACGAAAATTGAAGACGGTTTGTAAGGTTCATAAAGTTTGTAAGGTTTATAAGGTCTGAGAATAATAAATGGAAAAAAGATCTTTTACGTTACAAACCTTAAAAACTTTATAAACTTTAAAAACTTTTTTGCCGGAGGCAAAAGCATGTTCAAAGGTTATTTTGGCGATGTATTAAAGAAAGAAGATCCTGTATTGGAAAAGTTGATCATAGAGGAGTTTAAAAGAGAAAATACTAAACTTCAGATGATTGCTTCTGAAAATTACGCCAGTAAGGCTGTAATGGCGGCGCAAGGGTCTGTTCTTACTAATAAGTATGCTGAAGGGTATCCGTATAAAAAGTTTTATGAAGGTTGCCAATATGCCAGTGAGATAGAACAACTGGCGATTGACCGGATGCAAAAACTCTTTAACGCGGAACATGTTAATGTTCAGCCGCATTCCGGCTCCTCTGCTAATCTTGCTGTTTTCATTGCTGTTTTACAAGCGGGTGATGTTGTTATGGGAATGGATCTGTCCTGTGGCGGACATTTAACACACGGTGCTCCGGCTAATATATCGGGAAAGACCTATAAAATTGTTTCCTATGGCGTAAACAGGGATACAAATCTGCTGGATTACGATGAAATCAGACAGCTCGCATTGAAACACCGTCCAAAGTTAATAATCGCGGGAGCTTCGGCCTATCCGAGGATAATTGATTTCAAAAAGTTTAAAGATATTGCTGCGGAGGCAGGAGCTTATTTTATGGCAGATATTGCGCACATTGCCGGGCTGATAGCCGGTAAAGTACATCCGGATGCCTCTCCTTACGCGGATTTTGTTACAGGTACCACACATAAAACTCTTTCCGGACCGAGGGGCGGGTTTATCATCAGCAGAAAGGAATTTGCAAAGAAGATTGACTCAGCAGTGTTTCCCGGAATTCAGGGAGGTCCGCTTGTTCATGTTATCGCGGCAAAGGCTGTCTGTTTTAAGCAGGCTATGACTCCAGAATTCAGAAAATACCAGCAGCAGGTTGTGAAAAATGCAAAAGTGCTCGCGGCAGAGCTTGTAAAGCGGGGTTTTAAGCTTGTCACCGGAGGCACGGATAATCATCTTATGCTTGTGGATCTTCGTGGTCTGAATATTACGGGAAGAGATGCGGCCCTGGTATTGGATGATTCAGGAATTACGATTAATAAGAATGGTATTCCTTATGACACTATGAATGTCTGGCATACCAGCGGAATAAGGATAGGGACCCCTGCGATAACAACCAGGGGAATGAAGGAAGGACAAATGCCTGAAATAGCCGAGCTTATAGATAGAGTGCTTAAAAATATTAAGAGTCCAAAAGTCCATAAAGAAGTTGCAGGCAAAGTAAAGCAGCTCTGTAAAAAATTCCCGGTGAAGATATAACGAAAACAGTTTGTAAGGTTTTTAAAGTTCATAAGGTTTGTAAGCAAAGCTTTTCTCGATATTGTAGGATATATAGATGTTAACATCTGTTGACATAGCGAGATAAGGTTATTTTTAGGGGTGGCATTTTATTAATTAAAACCTCGAGGTTGATAGATTATAACACCTTAGTATAAAACTTTATAACCTTACTGACTTTACAAACTTAGGGCGCAATCTTACTAAAAGGAATAAATGTTAAAGAAAACAGGGGATAAAATGAATAAGAAGACTTTACATAAGCGCCCGAGCTGGGATCAGTATTTTATGCAGGTTGCGCATCTCATTGCTACCCGTTCCACTTGTACCAGGCGGAAAGTGGGCGCGGTAGTGGTTAAGGAAAAAAGGATACTGAGTACAGGGTATAACGGAACACCTTCAGGCGTCAGACATTGTACCGAAGTTGGCTGCTTAAGAGAGAAGATGGGAGTACCTTCAGGACAGAGGCAGGAGATCTGCAGGGGTTTGCATGGTGAACAGAATGCTATTTTGCAGGCTGCGAGATTTGGTAATTCAATGAAAGATTCGGTGTTATATTGTACTACTCAACCCTGTGTTACTTGTGCAAAAATGATAATAAATGCGGGGGTTACTGAGGTTATTTATGAAGGTGATTATCCCGATAAACTGGCTCTTAAAATATTAAAGGAAGCCGGGATAAAACTTACAAGGTTTAAATGCACATAGACGCCAAGTATTGGGCGTTGTTTATTTTTAGCGCGCTGCTTGGGATTCTGATAACCAAACAGGTCATGAAGCTGGCAGTAAAATATGATGCAGTTGACAAACCCTCTCATAGAAAAGTCCACCGCAGTTTAATACCTCTCTGGGGCGGTGTCGGTATTTACGGAGCTTTTTTCCTGACTCTCCTGGTATATAATATGTTTAGCGGCCTCTTTGGTCCTGCGCTCCGTTTAAATTCAGGCTTGCTTGCCGGAAAACTCCTCGGACTCTTTATTGGCAGTACAATATTGGTCGGCGTAGGACTTGTTGATGATAAATGGGGACTTCCTCCAAAAGTAAAGCTTCTGGGACAGGCGGTGGTAGCGCTTGTTGTAATTTATTTTGGCGTAAGAATAATGGGAGTTACAATACCTTTCTGGAATAAGTATCTGCAATTTCCGCTTATAATCTCCGTCATTATTACATTAATCTGGATAGTAGCTCTAATTAACTCTATGAATTTTATTGACGGAATTGACGGCCTGGCGGGGGGGATTGCTTTTATAGGCTGTGTAGCCTTCTTTTGTGTATCGTATTTTAAACCACCAAGTTCAGGTTTTTACATTGCGGGTAAAGTTTCCTTTTTCATCTCAGTAATTTCAATTGTTCTTGCCGGTTCGGTCCTTGGATTCCTGAGATTTAATTTTAATCCCGCCAGAGTCTTTATGGGTGACGGCGGCTCGATGTTTCTGGGACTTATGCTGGCCTCAATGTCAATCATCGGTTCATTTAAAGGTGTCACGGCAATTACACTCTTTACTCCCGCGCTTATCCTTACGGTTCCGATCTTCGATATAGTTTTTGCCGTCTATCGAAGATGGAAGAATCAAACCCCTCTTTCCCAGGCAGATAAAAAACATCTTCATCACAGACTTCTGGCCTTTGGCCTCTCCCAAAAACAAGCAGTTCTTCTCCTCTATGCTGTAGCTATAGTTTTCGCCGGATTAGCGGTAGCGTTGTCGTAAAAAGCTTTTTCTGCAATGAAATCTTAATATTAACTCTAAAAACGAAGTAGAACTATTCAAATTAGAGCTTTATGACGTTATGCCGAAGAAAATCCCGGGTGTGACAGACTGTGTCCATAATTAAAAAAATAAAATTTACCCTACAATTAGTTGTAGCTCGATTTCCGCTTGAGACGGATCTGCCTCAGAACTTTTAGTCCTGTTTTTATCACCGTGTCGTCACCGGAAAAAATGCAGAACTGTGGTATTAGCGCAACAAATACTTGAAATAGTTTTTAATTGATGTATAATAATTAAACTAAGTAAAATATTTACAGGGGTGAAAGATAAGACTGGATGCTTGAGGAGTAAAATTATATGTTTACACCTAAAACAGAAAGAATAGAAAAAATAGCAGGTCTAAAACAAAACAGAATAATTGAATTAGAGCAATTACTTGATAAGCCGGTTAATGTCTATATTGACTTTGCCAATGTTTTGCACTGGCAGGATAGGTTGCAGTGGAATGTTGATGTAAAAAGACTTAAGCAATTTCTTGATTCTTTCGATACAGTTAAAAAAATTGCAATTTATTGTGGAACACTGATAGGCGATATCAAGTCTGAAGATTCTATAAGGGAGTTTAAACAGGATGGGTTAATTGTTAAAACAAAACCTGTGAAAATTATGTATCATTCGATAGACGTTTCAAGCATATCTAGAGAATCACCGGAAATATTGAAGCAATTTATCAAGCCGCAACTTCTTGGTGAGCTTAACATAGATAATATAAAATATCTGAACGCAGTATTGTCTAACATAAACAGACTGGGAAAATTATCCGTAGAAGCAAAGAAATGTAATTTTGATGTTGAAATTGGTATTGATATGTTAATGGATTATAATGATCAAAATGCGGAAATATTTGTATTATGGAGTGGAGATAGTGATTTTTATGATCCTTTGAAAAAGTTGTTAAGCGAAGGGAAAAAAGTTATTCTATTTGCAACGTCAGGTAAAGTTTCAAAGGAATTAAATGAACTTAAGTCTGATGGACTTATTGTCTTCGACATACAAAAAATAAAAGAATTCATATGCTGGAAAAAGCAAATAAAAATAAATGGCGTATAAAGCAAAAGGGACTCGCAGAGCGAGCCCCTAAGCATTGGTTATCTTGGACTGATTTCTCAGTACCTACATTATATTATACTTATTTTATGTCAAGTGTCAATAGGAATCTCCGGACAAAAGGACAAAGACGTTCTCCGCATTACTCGGGTTAATGGCGGAGGGTACAGGATTCGAACCTGTAAATCCTTTCGGATGGCAGTTTAGTAAACTGCTGCATTACCGTTATACTAACCCTCCGAAGAATTGTTTTTAGCGGAGCAAACTAGTTTTATAATTATAACAGAATACCTCCTTGAAAGCCAGTTAACTCGCCACTTCCCAGCGATTCCGCAACAAGCAAATTAAGCCATAACTTTTGCACTGAAAAATCAAGGATTTTATTCTTTTGTGACCCGTGTTAATAATT
>MFGV01000026.1 GCA_001778375.1 Candidatus Firestonebacteria bacterium RIFOXYD2_FULL_39_29 | reverse complement strand
AACCGCTTCTTGGTTCCAGTTGTCAAAGAACGGTGTTTCTAGAAATAATTGCGACACAGTCTGAATTACTAATGACTATTGACTATTTAGCGAAGGCGGTAAAAACCCCGCCAATTATTTAATAGAACATTTAAATTTGTTATTTTATATCGCGGAAGCTTTTCTCCGCTTCCTTAAATAGTCACTAGTCAATAGTACTTTGTCATTTCCTTAAAGTTCTCCCAAGCGGTTCATTATCAATGTAACCGCCACAGGTGCAGCGGTTTCAACTCTAAGTATTCTATTTCCAAGAGTCACAAGTGCTGTGCCTTTTATTTTTGCTGCTTCTGCTTCATCATAAGAATACCCGCCTTCAGGTCCGATAAAAAGTATAATCCTTTTTGGAAGTACTTTCTCTAATGCTTTGTTTATAGTATCTTCTTTATGGACTTCCCAGGGCATTATTGCTTTATCCCATTCATCAAGCCGGGACAACAACGTTACAAATTTTTCGGCAGGTCGTATCATCGGCACAATGGTCCTGCCGGACTGCTTTGCGGCTTCCTCAGAGATACGCTGCCATCTTTCAATCTTTCGCGAAAAATCACCCTGAACTATCACACGCTCAGAAGTAACAGGAACAAATTCACAAACTCCGAGCTCGGTGCACATTTTGATTATCATATCCATTTTGTCAGCTTTTGGTACCGACTGAGCCAGAGTAATATGCACCTTTGGCTCTTTAACAGGAGTGTCGCTCTTTTCTATTTTTCCGATTATCTGTTCCTCTGAAATCTCAGTCAAAACAACGGTAAGTTCGGTACTTGAACCTTTCACTGCTATTATTTTATCCCCAATCTTCATACGTAAAACATCACGGATGTGTTTCACATCCGAACCGGTAATCTCTACGGTATCTCCTTCTACTTTATTTGGATCAATAAAAAAACGTCTCATGCTTTAGCCTTTTTTTCCGAACAAACTCTGAACCTTATTAAAAAAACCTTCTCTGGCAGGATGCGTTTCTTCCCCGCCGGCTTTTGCAAATTCCGTTAAAAGCTCTTTTTGTTTCGCATTCAAGTTGGTGGGAACTTCTATCACCACTTTAACAAGCTGGTCTCCGCGCTCTCTTTTCCTTACATCCTGCACGCCTTTATTTTTAAATCTGAATACTTTGCCTGAGGGTGTTCCCTGCGCCATTCTGACTTTTACGGAACCTTCAAGCGCCGGAACTTCCAATTCCGCGCCAAGAGCTGCTTCCGCAAAACTTATTGGTACTTCACAAATAATATCATTACCTTCTCTTTTGAATATCGGATGTTCTTCAACCTGGATAACGATATAAAGATCTCCATTTTTGCCTCCGCGTTCTCCGGCTTCCCCTTCACCTGTCAGCCTGAGTGTTGAACCTGTATCAACACCGGGGGGAATTGTTACTTTTAATTTTTTGGACTGGCGATTTCTTCCTGCACCCCTGCATACCGGGCACGGAGATTCAATAACACGTCCTTCACCTCCGCACTTTCCGCAGGGTTTGCTCACGGAGAAAAATCCTTGAGAGTAAATCACCTGACCGCGCCCCCCGCAGGCAGAACACACTTTCGCGGAAGTACCTTTCTTTGATCCTGACCCTGCACAGCTGCTGCAAACTTCCATTTTCGGGAGTTCGATACTCTTCTCCGCGCCAAAAACCGCTTCGTTAAATTCTATCTTCAGGTCATATCTTAAATCCTGCCCGCGACTCCCTCTTCCCGAACTACGCCCGCCGCCGCCAAAGATATCACCGAACATATCGCCAAAAACATCCGAAAAATTTTCAAAGGGATTAGAATTTTCGTCATAATGAAACCCCTGACGGTTAAGCCCTTCGTGACCGTACTGGTCATAAACACTTCTCTTGTTTTCATCAGAAAGCACATCATAAGCTTCGGAGATTTCTTTAAACTTTGTTTCATCCCTGTCTCCGTGAGGATTGGCATCAGGATGGTGCTTTTTTGCCAGACCCCTGAAAGCCTTTTTCACTTCATCAACTGAAGCGTTCCTTTGAACTCCTAAAACCTCATAATAATCTTTCTTTGCCATTTATTTACCTTCTTCCTTTTTTTCAATTTTTTCAGCAGATTTAAGTTCAGGTGTAGTTTCTTTTTCTTCAACTTCTTCGGTTTTCTTATAAACCTTTACCATCGCAGGTCTTATAACTATATCTTTAAACATATACCCCGGACGGAAAACTTCGGCAACCATTCCGTCTTTCTTTGCATCTTCCGTAGGCTCAGTCGCCACTACCTCATGCATATTGGGATCAAACTTTTTCCCCTCTGTCTCCTGCTTTTTTAAACCTTCTTTTTCCAGAGCTTCTTTTAAATTTCCATATATCATCTTAACGCCTTTTAAAAAATTTTCATCAACTTTAGCTTCGCCTTTTATCGCATTCTCAAAATCATCAAGCGCCGGAATCAATTTCTGCGCCAGTTCCCCGGCAGCATACTTTACAAAATCTTCTTTTTCCTTCTGAAGGCGTTTTGACGCATTATTGAGATCTGCCATAGCCCTAAGAGCCTTATCCTTATTCAAAAGAGCTTCTTCTTTTGCCTTAGCAAGTTCTTCAGAAAGTTTTTTAATTTCCTTTTCGGAAGGAGAAAGAGGAACCTCCACCTTTTCTTCTTCTTTGTGCAAAGGTTTGTTCTCCGCCTTAGGCGCTTCCTCATGCTTATGCTTATGTTCTTCTTTCATTTTTTCCCTTCCTTAAAGAAAATTACAAATGACAATATTTGGAGTTATATTGACAATCCTCGTAATATTGTCCTTTGTAATTTGTCATTTGTCCTTATTCGTATCTCACGCTTATTATCTTTGCCTATTTTAAAATCCACCTTGACGGCGGTTTTGGGGATTATCCCTGGAATTCTATCAGCCCATTCTATAACCGTAACACCACTTCCATAAAAATACTCTTCATAACCCAATTTCTCCATTTCACTTTCATCTTTCAACCGGTAGCAGTCGTAATGAAACACCGGCATTTTGCCCGGGTAAATATTCATAATTACAAAAGTCGGACTTCTAACCGCAGCTTTAAGTCCGAGTCCTTTTACTATACCCTTAGTCAGATACGTTTTCCCGGCTCCGAGATCTCCGATCAGGGCAACAATACTCCCGGATTTCAAGGTCTTGCCGAGCACCTCTCCAAGCTTTACGGTCTCTGCCTGACTATTTGTCTTATGCAAAATGGTCATAGCCTTTCCTTGGCAGAACCTTTAATTCTCCGTCAACATCGGAATATTTAACTCCGCACTTTTTGTCACGCATTACTCCGAGGACGGTCAACCTTGTCTTACCTTTGCCCAGTTTTAGAACTCTTCTTAAAAATTTTGGCGCTACCGTAAAAAGAAGCTCGTAATCTTCCCCGCCATGGAGCGCCATGTCATACACTGCTTTCTTTTTTAGTAGGGCTATTTTTTTTGTTGAAGGAGCTACCGGTGTTGCTTTTATATCAATAAATGCGCCGAGACCGCTTTCCTTCGCAAGATGATGCAATTCACTGCTTAAGCCATCAGAAACATCTATCATACCATGAATAAACCCCGCTTTGACTGCCTCTTCCGCAAAAGCCGCAGGAATTTTCGGTATATAAATACCGTTTTTTAGAAGCATGGCAGCACCTCTACCCAGAGTGCCGGTAACTACAATAAAATCCCCTTCTTTTGCTCCACTTCGCAAAGCATATTTTTTTCCGTCAACTTCTCCCAGAAGGACTATATTAATAGTATTGACCTTAGAAGAAACAGTATCCCCGCCGATAATCCCAACCTTATATTTTAAAGCTTCTTTTTTTATACCATTTAAAAGCTCTTTGGCATATTTATAAGGAACATTCTTTCTTAGCCCCACCGAAACCAGACCATACAAAGGTTTTCCCCCCATTGCCGCAATATCACTGACATTAGAGGCTATAGCTTTTTGTCCGACCTTAAACGGAGAAAGTGACCCGGTAAAATGAACGCCCTCTACCATCATATCCGTAGTAGCAAGGAGCGATTTCCCTGATTTTTCTTCAAATACCGCAGCATCATCGCCAATCGCAACTTTCAGCCTCCCTTTTGCTTTTACAAAGGAGCTTCTTAATTCGGATATCAAGGTAAATTCGCCAAAAGTTCCCATGGTTTTCATTTTTTCGGATTCTGCCTTTTGAGCCATATTTTCACGAGCAGGTTTTTTTTAAACGCTACGGCTTTATACCTGCAAAGTTCATGGCAGCAGTAACACTCAATACATATTTTATTATCAACCCGGGGGAAGCCTTTATCATAGCCTATTGCTTTTACCGGACAGGCCTTAACACATTCGTTACACTTCTGACATTTAGAATTATCTATAACCGGTTTTATAGTAACCAACTTCCATAGAAACGGCTGCAGAAAAGTTTTTATTTTACCTGTAAATCCGTATTTTTTTGCCGTCCCCAGCACCGCGAAAGTATACGGGGGTTTAAAATCTTTAAGAATGACTTCTGAAAGCGGTTCTCCGACTATTTTTATCTCTTCCGGTTTAAACCCTTTCTTAATTGCCAAGGATAAGACGGGTAAAGCTAACGGATCAATTCCCGCTATTTTTGCCATCACAAAGTCCAGAGAAAGAGGAACTTTTGCCGCCAAAATCAACCCTATGCTCTTAGGATTACCTCCTATCGGACCGTCGCCTTCCATACCTATAACACCGTCCATAATACTAAGCGCCGGGTTCACAAAACCTGAAACTTTTAACAGCATCTCACAAAAATCATTAACCTCAGGATACAACCGGTGCATTGAAGCTTTATGCATACCCGGAATCATCCCAAAAGAATTTTTAACGGCTCCTGTCAGAATAGTAAGCCCGTGAGTTTTGAACTTGCAAACATTTATTATAAGATCAAATTCTTTAATGCCTTTTGAAATTGCAATACCCTCATGCAGCTCACTGCCAAGTTTCTCAAGATTTATTATTTCCGCTCCTGCTTCCGCCGCTGCTTCAGTCATTTTTGTCTCTGCCAGTAATACTTCAGTCCCTGTAAGAACACCTCCGTGACAATCTCCAAGAAAAGGAGTCCCTTTTGCTTCTTTAACCAGTCGAATTACAGCCTTTACCACCGAAGGATGAGTAGTAACAGCCCTTTCCGGAGCCACGGCAGAAAGCAGATTTGGCTTTACCAGGACTCTCATCCCGGGTTTTACAAACGAGTTTAAACCACCAAGGAGATCCACACTTTCTTTCACGGCAAGATAAACCTTCCCATCGTCATAGGTGCCGCATTTTATTATTGCAACTTTATTTTCCACTTTTCCTCTCAGACCTTCTAATATTTAAAATTGCCTCAGGAATATTTGAGATAATATCAGATGCGATTAATCCGCATTCTCCTTTATCTTTCTTTGCCAGATCTCCGGCCAAGCCGTGTATAAAAGCACCAAAAATCGCAGCCTTTCCCGGTTCAATGCCCTGTCCTATAATTGAAGCAATTACTCCAGTTAAGACATCCCCTGCGCCTGCCGTTGCCATTCCCGGATTTCCGGTAGAGTTGATGAATACTTCTCCCGAAGGAAGAGCAATAACCGTACAGGCTCCTTTTAAAAGAGTAATAACATTATATTTTTTCGCAAATTTTAAAGAAGTTTCTACTCTATGTTTTTGAATCATATCAATCGAACATCGCATAAGACGGCTCATTTCTCCGGGATGAGGAGTCACCACCAAAACAGATTTTTTCTCCTTCAAAATTCCGGGGTTTTTGGAAATAAAATTCAGACCGTCAGCATCAAGAACGACAGGTTTTTTTATTTTCCGTATAAGGCTAAAAACCAATTTTCCCGTATCTTTGTTCTTTCCTAGTCCGGGACCTAAAGCAAGCACGTCGTACTGATCCATCATCTCAACCAGAACCGCCAGAGCTTTAGAACTGATAGTTCTGTCAATATTTTGAGGGAGAGAGGCCGTCATCACTTCGGTAAGCTTGTTCTCAAATATGTCGTTTAATCCTTTCGCACATGCAACCGTCACAACACCGCTCCCCGTTCTTAAAGCACTTTGAGCCGTCAAGCAGGGCGCACCTGTAAGCCCGGAACTTCCTCCGACAACAAGAATTCTGCCAAAATTCCCCTTATTGCCGTCTATTGGTCTTTTTGAGGAAAAAGGACTGACATACTTTTGTGTAATATGAACCTCTGCGGACCTATCCTCCAAAAAAGATTGGCGGACAGGCTGTCCGGAGTTTCGGCGAATGGAATTCAATTTATTATTCATGCCGCATTTCCGCCTGAGGCGAGATCTCACGGGAGTTCCTTCTCTGGTGGACATCCACAGAGTTACCTCCGTGGTTTTCTGTGGCATATTCGCCATAATTTAGCGACCTTGAAACAATTTTCAAATTATCTACCGCCCTTCCACTGCAACTAAAGCAATGGCATAATTCCTGTCATGTGAAATAGTAAGTTCTATCTTCTTTTTTTTAAGTTTAAATTTGCTTTCCTTAGCAAGAGTAATAACGGGTTTACCAAAAGTATCATTTTTTACCTCCAGTTCCAGCCATTTAAGCTTGCCTTGCCAGCCCGGAACCGCCTTTAAAAACGCTTCTTTAGCCGCAAAACGGCTGGCATAATGAGGATAAGGGTTCTTCTTTCCTGCACAATATATTTTTTCACTCTCCGTAAAAATCTTTGAAACAAAGTTTTTCCTTTTACTTATAATGGCTTTTATTCTATTTATATCAACTATGTCTATTCCCAAATTCATAGTCATTATTTAACTTTAACCCTCCTTGACAAACAGAAGCAAACCTGAAGATTTACCTGTAATTCTAATCTAATTCTACCACTTATTCAAAAAAATGTCAATTTTAGCTATTTTTAGCGGTTTTTTTGCAGTTTTTATTTTTTCGCCTTGTTTTTACAGTATTTCTTTGTGTAATATATAGGAATGAGAGTGACACGAAACGAATGCATGTTTGCTATAACCTGGTCGATAATTATTGCTATTATAACAATCATTCCTTATGCCTTAGGCAGAACCTACACACCAAAGGATATGGTATTCACAGAATTTATAGCAAGCAACTATGATCAGGAAAGCTATATGGCCTGGATGAAGCAGGCGAGTGACGGAAAAATCCTTTTTGAGGATAAATATACCACCGAAAATCAATCCGGAATGTTTTTTCACCCGCTGTTTTTATTTTGCGGAAAGCTTGCAGGATTATTGAATATGAACATGATCAATGCTTATCACGGAATGCGCCTCCTGTTTGGTATTTTGATGCTCATCTTTATATATTTCTTTTCAGCATCTTTCATTAAAGACATTAAAATAAGAAAATACTTTTTAATTTTTGTTTCCATATCGGCCGGCTGGGGCTTTCTCGCGCCGAATCCGGTTGTATGGTTCAACCAATATAACATCATGAGTCTGGATATGTGGATTACCGAGGCATCAACATTTCTTATTTTTCTGACAAAACCGCTTTTTGCCTTTGCTCTGATTTTAATCCTTGCTATTTTTTTATTAATGCTCGAAGCTTTCAAAACAGGAAAAAGTAAATACGTTTATTTTTCCGGTATTCTCGGAGTACTCCTGGCCCTCACACACCCTTATGATGTTTTTTCCGTTTATGCAGTTCTTTTTGTTTTTCTTATTGCAAAGAAAGCACCTCTAAAAGAATATTTACTCTTTATTCTTTTTGCCTCAATATCCATAACCGGACTAATTTACCAGGCTCTATTATTCACTCATGATCCCGTTTTCAAAGAATGGTCCAAAACTATTACCGCAACACCAAACCCTCTTAGTTTTATAATCGGTTACGGATTTGCGGGAGTTTTCGCACTACTATACCTGTTTGACAAGAAATGGAGCAAAGATAAAAGCAATCTCTTTCTTCTGATCTGGATAGTTACAATACTGGCAGTATCTTATTTTCCTGTAAAATTCCAAAGAAGAATGATTCTGGGTCTCCACATTCCTATCGCACTTCTAGCCGTAAAATATTTTTTTGAATGTTTTATTCCCGCACTGAAAAAACTAAGACTTTTTAAAACTTTAAAACCCGATATACTTTTTGTTATTCTTGTTATTTTCACCATACCTACCAATATCAGGTATATCTACGACTGTTATTCTGACATGAAAATTAATGTCTACAATTACAATATTTTTAAAGATGATGCAGAGGCTTTTAGGTGGATGGATGCAAATACGGATAAAAAAGATGCCTTTATTGCTTCACGCATAATAGGAATGTACATCCCGGCCTGGTCAGGTAACAAAGTATACGCAGGTCATTATGATCAAACAGTTAACTACACCTCCAAAATACAGGATATAAAGGTATTTTTTGAAGGAAAAACGAACGCCAAGGCAATCGAAGCATTTCTTAAATCAAACAGGATAAGCTACATATATTCCGGTACGTTTGAAAAAATAATCGGAATACCGGATTTCGAAAAGATGTCTTTCCTGAAAAAAGTATACACCAATAAAACAGTCGATATTTACAGGGTAAACCTTTAAAAATATATTGATTTACACAATCCTAAATGGTAAAATACTCAGCTCAGGTGGGTCGGTAGCTCAGCTGGTAGAGCACCGCCCTTTTAAGGCGATTGTCGCGAGTCCGAGCCTCGCCCGACTCACCATAATTTTCAATATCACGTTTCCCTTCGTTTAGAACAAACTCTTCTGAATAAGGAACTTTGTTGTTGTCTTAAAATGAAGTTTTGCCACTTCTTTAAATATTTCGGAACCTTTCAAGTCCCTTAGTCTCACAACTCCTGCTTCAGCTTCTTTTGAAGCACCTTTAGGGAGTTCAAAACCTATCGAAACTGACAGAACCTGGAGTTGAGTCAAAAACTCAGCACGAGCTAAAATTGATGCGGCAGCGACACAAAAATGTCTCTCCGCTTTTGTTTCAAAAACAAGATCAACTTTCTTTCCTTTTTCCATAAGCGCGGCTCTGATAAACTTATCATCGCCAAACTTATCAGAAATTACTTTTTTTGCCGGTGTATTTTCAAGAAGATTTTCTATTACTCTCGCATGCCCCCATGCCAGCAATTTATTAAGGTTTTTAAACTTTGAATATAATTCATTGTATTTTTTTGGACCGACAACTACCACTGAATATTTGGCGTGTTTTTTTATTTCCAAAGCAAGGGCAAGGACTCTGTTATCGGAGATTAGTTTACTATCCCGTATATTTAAAGTTTTTAGTTTTTCGGCAAGACCTTCTTCGGCATAAACTCCTGCAATTACAAGCGGTCCAAAATAATCCCCTTTTCCTGATTCATCAACGCCTATAGCAGGAACAGCGGTTGTCATTTGGAAAGGCCGTCTAAGGGACTTGAGGCCGAGGCATACCGCTTCGCCTGCATCCTGCCCGCAAGAAAAGCAAGCCGGCCGGCTTCCACGCCAAGTTTCATTGCCAGAGCCATTTTCACAGGATCTTTTGCAAGAGCAATCGCAGTGTTCATTAAAACTCCGTCAGCGCCAAGTTCCATCGCTATTGCAGCATCCGATGCAGTCCCGACTCCCGCATCAACTATTACAGGAATCTTAACAGCCTCTTTTATAAGTCTGATATTAAGAGGATTCGTAACACCCTGTCCGGAACCAATCGGGGCCGCGAGAGGCATTACGGCAGCCGCGCCGGCATCTTCAAGCTTTTTAGCTATCACCACATCATCATTAGTATAAGGAAGAACGGTAAAGCCGTCTTTAACCAGTATTTTTGTCGCTTCTAAAAGTCCTATAACATCAGGGAAGAGCGTTTTCTCATCACCAATCACCTCAAGCTTAACCCATTTTGAAAGCCCCGCCTCAGCTCCGAGATGTGCCGTTCTCACCGCATCTTCCACATTAAAACAAGCAGCTGTGTTTGGCAGGATAAAACATTTCTTTTGATCAATAAAATCGAATAAAGATTCCTCACCCTTTTTAGGATTTAAATTAACTCTTCTTACAGCAACTGTTATCATCTCCGTTCCACTCGCCTCATGCGCAGCTTTCATAATCTGCAAGGTCGAGTATTTCCCCGTACCTACCCAAAGCCGTGAATTAAACTCCTTGCCTGCTACTATAAGTTTGTCTGACATACTCCATCCTCCAGTAAATTAGATGCTCGGATGCTTAGATGCGCAGATGCTCAGCAAATAATCATCCGTTATTTATTTTACTGCGCCTCTGAGCCTCTGCTCTTCCGCGCCTCTAGCAGCCTTCGGCTGCTAGCCTCCACCCACAAAATGTACAATCTCTACTTTATCACCGTCTCTAAGCGGCATATTTTCATAATCCGCTTTTTTTACTATGTTTTTATTCAACTCCACCGCCACACCTTCTTTTTTTAAACCGTATTTCTTTACAAGTTCTGATACGGTCAAAGGCGCGGAATAGCTTTTATCTTCCCCGTTTATTGTAAGTTTCATTACTTAGACTCCCATATTAAAATCGGGGACAGACACCGAAAAAGACCGTTGTC
Organism: Candidatus Firestonebacteria bacterium RIFOXYD2_FULL_39_29; assembly: GCA_001778375.1. Lineage (NCBI taxonomy): Bacteria > Candidatus Firestoneibacteriota > Candidatus Firestonebacteria bacterium RIFOXYD2_FULL_39_29. The sequence continues at coordinate 1,779 of MFGV01000026.1, read as the reverse complement.
AGTCCCCTTTACTTATTCTCTTCCAATTCATTGAGATGATGCCTTATGTCTTTTCCTGCTACCAGGAAGATAACATCTTCTGCGATATTTGTCGCATGATCGCCTATTCTTTCAAGATGTCTGGAGATAAGGATCAGTTCTAAAGCTCTGCTGATATTGGAAGGCTCAGCAGACATATAGGTAAGAAGTTCTCTGAATATCTGATCTTTAAGGTCATCAACTTCGTCATCTGTTTTAAGAACAACCTTTGCAAGTTCAATATCTTTTTTAACAAAACTATCAAGGCTCTCTTTAACCATTTTTTTTACAATCTCCGCCATTCTTGGAGTATCTATCAAAGGCTTGAGCGGAGGCTGTTTCAGAAGCTTAACACTGGCATCGGCGATATTAACAGCCTGATCCCCCATGCGTTCCAATTCCGCGTTTATCTTCATCGCAGATGTAATAAATCTAAGATCCGCCGCAGCCGGCTGGTGCAGTGCTATTAATTTCAGACACTTATCATCGATCTCCACCTGGATTTTATTAACTTCCGCTTCATGCTTATAGGTTTCCTGCACAAGCTCTTCCTTCCGTTCTACAAGAGACTTAATAGAATAATTAATCATAGATTCTACCAGAGACGCCATATACAGAAGGCGTTCTTTTAACTCTCCCAGTTCCTCATCAAAATGACGGTTCATGTGTAATCCTCCTTAAAAGCAATCACTAAGAATAAAGTTCTAAATTCTAAACAATAACTAATACTTAAATTATCAAACAAAATCATTGTACTTATATTAAATACCTTCTTTTTTAGTGCTTAGTAATTAATCCTTAGTCATTGTTTAGGATTTAGTGCTTAGATCTTAGTTATTGTTCTTATTTACCCGAATCTTCCTGTTATATAATCCTCAGTCTTCTTCAACTTCGGAGCTGTAAATATCTGTGAAGTCTTTCCAAACTCTACCAGATCACCGAGCAGCATAAAACCTGTATCATCCGAAACTCTGGCCGCCTGCTGCATGTTGTGAGTAACTATAACAATAGTATATTTCTTCTTTAATTCTATCATAAGTTCTTCGATTCTGGTAGTGGCAATTGGATCCAATGCCGAGCAGGGTTCGTCTAAAAGAATTATATCAGGCCTGACCGCAATAAGGCGGGCAACACAAAGACGCTGACGCTGTTCCAGAGAGAGATTTAAGGCGTTGTTCTCAAGCTTATCCTTCAAGTCATCCCAGAGCATAACAGCTTTAAGGCTTTCTTCGACAACACCGGAAAGCTCATTGCCTTTAGCCATTTTATGGATGCGAAGCCCGAACGCCACATTCTCAAATACGGTTAAAGGAAACGGATTCGGCCGCTGGAAGACCATACCTACTTTTCTGCGTAACGCATCAATATCAAGATCCTCTGTTTTTCTAAGAATATTAGCTTTCTCAATTAATATTTCTCCTGTAATTTTAACCCCTTCGATATCATCATTCATCCTGTTCAAACAGCGGAGAAGCGTTGATTTTCCACACCCGGAAGGCCCAATCATAGAAGTAATTTTATTGGGCTCAATATTCATATTCACGCCTTTTATAGCGTGAAAAGAACCGTAAAAAAGATCAAGATTCCTGATTTCTACTATTGACATAGATTAATCCTCATTTTGTACAATAACTAAGATCAAAATTCTAAGCACTAAACAATCACTAATACAGACTGTGTCGCAATTATTTCTAGAAACACCGTTCTTTGACAACTGGAACCAAGAAGCGGTTTTTTAACCGAACTTAAACATTTTTCCCG
>MFGV01000025.1 GCA_001778375.1 Candidatus Firestonebacteria bacterium RIFOXYD2_FULL_39_29 | reverse complement strand
GATATAAGCACAATGATTTTGTTTAAGATTTTGTGATTAAGTATTAGTAATTGTTTAGTGCTTAGGATTTAAATCTTAGTGATTGGTTTATGGGTATGTTTAGTGCTTAGAATTTAAATCTTAGTTATTGATTTAAACTTGTATCAGTGGAATCCTGTAGCTTTGCAATCAGTGTCCACCTGCGGTGAGATCTCGCTGAAGGCGGAGAATCTATTTTGTAGGGAGAAGTAAAGATGAGCAATAAGTTAAAAGTAAGTATAGTAGGCGCCACCGGTTACTCCGGTATTGAGCTTATCCGTATTCTGCAGAATCATCCTTATGTCGAATTCTCCATGCTTACTTCTGAATCTTACTCTGGAATGAAAGTTAAAAAGGCGCTACCTTGTTTTGATATGGAGAATGAACTGGTTCCGTTTAATGCAGAAAAGACGGCGGAAAACAGCGATCTGGTGTTTTTATGCCTTCCTCATACAAAATCTATGGATGCTGCGGCTGTTATATTAAAAGCGGGGAAAAAACTGGTGGATTTGAGCGCGGATTTCCGCCTAAAAGATAAAAAGCTTTATGAGGAATGGTACGGGGCCAAGCATACACAGCCTGAACTTCTAAAAAAGAGCGTATACGGGATGCCGGAGATAAACTGCGAGGCTATTATAGGAAGTTCTTTTGTTGCAAATCCGGGGTGCTATCCCACAAGTATAATACTCGGGGCTTTACCGGCCGTAATAACAAGGCTGGTGGACTCGTGTTCTATCGTTGTTAATTCAATATCCGGAGTAAGCGGCGCAGGCCGTAAGGCGAAAACAGAACTTATGTTCTCCGAGACGGATGAAAATGTTAAAGCCTATAAAATCGGAACTCATCAGCATACTGCCGAGATAGAGATGGGGATTATAATGGGCAGCCGTAACTCTAAAGTAAAAGTTTCTTTTACTCCTCATCTGGCGCCGGTTAACCGCGGTATTCTTACGACCATAAACTTCGCGCTGAAGGAAAAAATATCTAATGCGGAAATGGTAGAGCTGTACGAAAATTATTTTTATAAAAAAGAGTTTGTACGCGTGCTTCCCGAGGGGCAGTTCCCGGAAACTAAGTATGTCGCAGGCTCTAACTACTGCGATATAGGTGTTAAAGTTGATACACGGACTAAACGTCTCATTGTTGTTTCAGCAATTGATAACTTGGTAAAAGGAGCTGCCGGACAGGCGGTGCAGAATATGAACCTGATGTGCGGTTTTAAAGAAAGTACCGCCCTCAAAAATATAGGGATGATGGTATGAATTTAAAAGTAAAAGGTTTTCGTTCTGCAGCTTTACATTCCGGGGTCAAAAAAAATCCGTTAAAAAAAGACCTTGCGGTCATTTATTCGGAGATCCCTGCCGTCTCTTCAGCGGTCTTTACTAAAAATAAAGTCAAAGCGGCACCTGTCCTTCTTTCCATGAAAAACTCAAAGAAAGGCCTGATAAATGCGGTTGTAGTAAATAGCGGGAACGCAAATGCCTGCACGGGAAAGCAGGGGATGAAAGATGCCCTGGCCATGGCTGAGAAAACGGCTTTAATGACGGCTTCAGATAAAAATGAAGTGCTGGTATGTTCCACCGGGGTTATCGGCGTAAAAATGCCCATAGAAAAAATACTCGACGGAATTGAAACAGCCGGTTATTCTCTCCGCGAAGATACACTTCTTGAAGCGGCAGAAGCTATCATGACTACCGATACATTTAGAAAAACCGCTTTCATTAATTTTAAAGCCGGCGGGAAAAACTGCTCTATTTTTGGAATGACAAAGGGTTCCGGGATGATACATCCTGATATGGCGACAATGCTCTGTTTTATTCTTACAGATCTGTCGGTATCAAAGAAAATGCTGGACCTGGCCTTTAAAGAGCTTAACGGACTGACGTTTAATTCCATAACAGTTGACGGTGACACAAGTACTAATGACACAGCGGTAATTCTTGCAAACGGTATGGCAGGCAATAAGCCGGTAATATCCGCCGGTAAAGATTATAAGGCGTTCTATAAAGCCTTGAATACGGTAATGCTGGATCTGGCAAAGAAGATAGTCAAAGACGGTGAGGGCTCGACGAAGTTTATAGAGGTCCGTGTTTTAAATGCTAAAACAAAGAAAGAAGCGCTACAGTGCGCCAAGGCTATAGCCGGCTCAAGCCTTTTTAAAACCGCCATATACGGCGGCGACCCGAATTGGGGCCGTATCTTATCTGCCGTCGGCAATTCCGGCGTAAATTTTAAAGAAGAAAAAACTGACATCTCATTTGATAACATGTTTATAGCCAAGAAAGGCATAGAAATAAAATTTAACGAAAAAAAAGCCCACCAAATACTTATGAAAAAAGAGATCCTTATCACCGTAAACCTAAATTACGGCAAAGAATCTGCAACCGCCTACACCTGTGATCTGACCGAAGGATATATCAAAATAAACGCGCATTATAGGACGTGATAGATATGGAAATTTTAAAAACTAAAATAAATAAAGAACATCTGAAATTAAATTATGCCGGTGTATTTAAAACAATGGTTAAAGGTGTCGCTGATATTAAAAATGAAATTATAGCGCTTGACGCAGAGATGCATGCTGATTTGGAAACATTGCTAATTGAAGAAGGTTCGGCACAGGAAGATCTCTGGGGATTTAATTTATACTTTGAGAGAGAAAGCGGGGAATTTATTGAATATACATCTCTGATCAATATTAGACCGCATCAGAATAATAAATCTATGGAAATTTGTAATGAAGAAATTAAAAATATGGTTAAAAAGACGGTAATGAGGTGGATAGGATGACTTTTGTTCATCATAAAACATTGACAGCGGAAAAATGGGTAAAATATCCTTTTTACAAACAAATATTAATGATTGCGAATGAGTTAAACCGTGCAAAAAACATGATTTTAATGTCCGATATTCCGGAAACGGAAAAATGCTATGAGAGAGCGTTTGAGCTTATTGACATTACGGTTGCTCTAAATAAAAAAAGAGGTGTCTTGAAAGAACTTTTAAGATTAAGGGAGTTAATGGCATCAACTTATTTTTTAAAAGAATATGAAAGTAAAACAAACTCCGCTTATTATAACGTCCTTTTGTCCTTCACCCCTGAGAGTTTCGTTTTATCTGAAATATGATATAACAGGCTGCTGAAAAACTAAAATAATGGACTTTAAGCAGCCTGATACCTCGCCATTTGCTCTCAAATGGCGGGTAAAATGTAAACATTGCAGCTGAAAAAATCTTAAAAAGAGTTTTTCAGCAACCTGCTAATTACGGCAAAATTAATACTGACCTCAAGTTCGGGAAAGAAAACAGGAAGATCTGAACGTCCCATTACCAATATCCCTTTTAAATTCACTTCAAAAATCACAAATCTTGTGCTATATTAAACTATGATGACTAAAGTGGAAGAATTAGAAAGAATAAAATCAGGAATTCCCGGTTTAGATGAGATGTGCGGCGGGGGACTCATTCAAGGTACAGTTACAATAGTTGCCGGACATTTTGGAACAGGTAAGACGTTATCCGGGTTGCAATTTCTGAAGGAAGGTTTAAAGAACGGCGAAAAATGTATATTTATTTCTTTTGTAGAAAACCCTTCAGATATATTGAAATTCTATGATATTTTAAAAACCGACTGGAAATTAGATATAAATAAGGGAAATTTACTTGTTTTACCCGCAAATATATTCAAGATAGATGTTTTGCTTTGTTCCTTAAAAAAACTGTTAAGCAGAGAAAAAATAACAAGGGTCTTTATTGATGAAATACCGCTGGCATTTGAAAAGAAAGTTAAGATATCCGGAAATATAAACAAAATGTTGAAAGCCCTTAAAAAAAACGAGATAAGTTCATTTTTCACAACTACAATCTCAAAAAAAGAAGATGTCCTAACATTGGGAAATATATCGTTTTTGAAATTAACAGATAATATAGCGGTTATGCGCAGAATGGAGAAAGGGAATGATATTGTAAATTTTATAACAATATTGAAAGTAAGAGGAAGCATTCATGATGCAAAATCGAGGGAAATCAGATTGACAAAAGAAGGTTTGGAAATTTATGCCGGGAAAAAAGAATCTGACGGGGAGCAGATTCCTGATGTTCTTCCCGTCTCTGATTTATCTTATTATATATGGCATTTTTCCCCCGAAGATGAAAGGATAAATAAAATAGTAAAAGGATTTTGTCTGAAAAATACAAATATTAATGTTTGCAGGGTTGAAAGAGATAAGCAAACAGATATTGGAGAGTTCTATTTTGATTCCAATCATGATTTTTTGGGCATAATAGGGAAATATATAACCACTCCGGATACCTCATTAGGACTCGTTTGTTTGCCGTATGGTAAAGTATATCAGTATGCCGGTGAAGGTATGTTAATGAATGTAGATAGTTTTATCGATAAAAGTGATTATTTGGAAGAATCAGTAGAATCGTGTTCATATAATGATAAGTTATACGGAGTTCCCTTTACGGTAGGCTGCAAAAGTTTGATGTACAGAAAAGATTTGCTTGAGAAGTATAAAATTAATGTCCCGGAAACCTGGGATGAATTAATGAATGCTGAGCAATATATTTTAAATAAGGAAAACGATCCTGCGCTTCAAGGGGTATCTTTTCAATGGGAAGAAACAGAAGAAATAGTAAGTATATTTTTGGGGTTTATTTGGGGCAATAACGGGGATATTTTTGACAGTAGAAGTAATATTATTGCAGATGAGAGGATTATATCGGCATTGGAATGCATGAAGAAAGTATTATCAAAATACAGGGTACTTCCTGAAAATAAGATGCATATGTTTTCAGATAATGTTAATAACTTTTTTTTAAGAAAGAGTATATTTTTAATAGCAAGAGCTGAGCTTATTGAGATTGCTTTTGGGTGGGATAAGACTCCGCTTGGGAATAGTCTCGGTTCTATAAAAGAAGATATCGCGATAGCACCCTTACCAAAAATGGAGAAAAGCAGTAAAATGCATGGTTTAGTGCAGGGCAGCGCCTTATGTATACCTAAAAATACAAAAGATCCTAAATCTGCCGGTTTGTTTTTAAAATATATGATAAGCGAGGAGATTTCCAAGAAGATAACATTGATAAACTGGCCTTTCCCTGCCAAAATATCATTATGGAAAGACAAAGAAATATTGAATAAGAGATCCTACTATGCTTCCGCTGAAAATATATTAAAGGATTGCAGGGGCATTAATAAAGAAATTAAAAGCTGTCCGGAAATAAAATATTTGATTAGAGAAAAATTATTGCAGATAATAAACGAAGAAAAAAAACCCGGAGAGGCCTGGGAAAGTTTGGCAAAAGACGTAAAAGAGTTGTTAAAAAGGAATGCTGTATATAAAAAAATAGCAGAAAGAGTAATAAGTTACACGGCAAAAAGATATAACGATAAAGAATTCTATAAAAGCCTTTTAACGGAGATAGGATTAAGTCCGCATTATTTACAAAGGATATTTAAAATAGAGACAGGCATGACAATATCAAATTATTTAATAAAAATTAGAATAGAGAAAGCAAAGGAATTGTTAAAAGACGTAAAATATAATATAGGTGATGTAGCGCAAAAAGTTGGTTATTCTGATTCCGTGTTTTTCAGTAAATTGTTCAAAAAATATACAAAATATACACCTACCGGTTATAGAGCAAAATATTAAAACCATCATGTCTATTGCCTAATCAGTGGAATCCCGTAGTTTTGTAATCTCTTCAAAAGATCCGCCAATTATGTTAGGCGGATCATCGAGGGATCCGCCCGATATAACTGGCGGAGGTGGAATCGAACCCGAAATCTCAATAAACCTTAATATTATGCAAGCCAATAAAGGTATAATTTCTACTTCGGATTTTGGGTTCACCTCTACTAATTCCTGCCAAAGTCTGTAATGAGTAAATAGTGGTACTGTAAGACGCAAAAGAAGTACTATAGTTATGTTAATAAACTGTTTACTCCTCTTGACAACTGCAGAAAACCGTATATACTTCAATATTATGAAGATACTCTGTATTCCATGTATGCATGCATTATCACACATAAGCCGTCTTCTCTCAGTCGGGATAGAGCTCAGGAAGAGAGGGCATGAGGTCATTTTTGCGGGGGAAGGTCAAAAAAAGAGATTTATAGAGCAGGAAGGTTTTACAGTTTTGCCTCTGCATGAACCTGATTTTGAGGAAGTATTCGGAAACATTCGCAAAGGTAAACTCAAGTTTATCAGTGAAAAAGAGATAGATCTCATGATTGCGGCTGATTTGAAGTTGTATAAGAAAGTAAACCCTGATCTTGTTCTTACAGACGGCAGATTTACTGCAGCCGTTTCGACACAGATGGTCAATATAAAGCACGCTGCAATAGTGAATGTTTCCTCTACAGAGTACAGAGCGTTACCCTA
>MFGV01000024.1 GCA_001778375.1 Candidatus Firestonebacteria bacterium RIFOXYD2_FULL_39_29 | reverse complement strand
AATAGGATATGGCAAATCTAAACGGGCACGAAGTTGGAAACGACGGATACAGCCAAGAAGAGCCTGTAATCACTACGTCACCGTTCTACTCGACTCTATGAAAGAATACGTCGAAGAGTATGACCTCAAAGTGCTGGCTTATTGCCTTATGTCAAACCATGTGCATTTTATAGTCCTCCCAAAAGATAAAGAATCAATTTCAGCGGTTTTTAACAGAGCGCATTTTCGGTATTCGCAGTACAACAATAAGAGGAAGAAGATCGGTAACGTCAAGAATCTTTCGCACTTTCAAACATGAGGTCTCCGCAAGCATTACGCGGCCAACTCCTTTGAGAACTTCAGCAAATCCATGTTCATGTAGCGTTTAAGTCCCCATTTTGTCCCTGCGACATATCTAAGCCGGGCACACACCAACATCAAAGCTGAATTTCCGTCAGGAAATGCTCCGACTACTCTGTCCGTCTCCGTATTTCTCTCATTAGTCTTTCCAGAGTAGATATAGGAAAGCCGCACCATATAACGCAGCGCGGGAATTACCGTTTAAAAGGTGTGGATTTTTGGCTTTACAAAATCAAGCTAAAGGTCTAAAATATCAATGTAATCCTTATTGTTGGAAAATTCGTCTAAATTTTAAGGAGAATTGTATCCTTTGTGAATAAACTTTCAAATCATGAGATAGACTCAAATCTAATTGCCAAATTATCCCTTAAATTAGCAAATAAATTTAAGGCGATTCCAATAAAAGAAGAGAATGGTTCCATTGTTGTCGGTATCTCTGATGCGTTTAATCTTCAGATCTTGGACGAAATAAGCCTGATATTCGGTAAACCGGTTATCCCGTTAGAAATTACGGAAGCTGAAATATTGGGTGCGATAAAAAAGTATTACGGCGTCGGAGCTGATACTGTTGCAAGAATGGTCGAAGAAAACGGGTCTATTTTTGACAGAGCTTCGGGAGTAAAAGATATAGAGGCTATAGATGATACGGCTTTGGCACATGACGCTTCCATAATCCAGTTTGTCAATCAATTGTTTCTTGAAGCTTTAAAAGAAAGAGCTACGGATATTCATCTTGAACCGTACGAGAAAGAACTGAAAGTCAGATTCAGGGTAGACGGTGTCTTAAGGGATGTGCCCATACCCAATGAACTAAAACTCTTCCGGGTTGCCATAGTTTCAAGAATAAAAATTATGGCGGAGATGAATATTGCCGAAAGAAGAATGCCTCAGGACGGACGAATAGAGATAAGAGCAGGCGGAAGGCAGATTGACTGCAGGGTTTCTACTATTCCGACTCTTTACGGAGAGGGTGTGGTTCTCAGGATTTTAGATAAAGCGAATGTTCTGCTTGGGATGGAACAGCTCGGGATGCTGCCGGAGGATCTTAAAATATTTGAGAGTATTATATCCAGGCCGCACGGTATTTTTCTGGTTACAGGTCCTACCGGAAGCGGAAAAACAACTACTTTGTACTCCGCACTTTCAACAATAAACTCTCCTGATAAAAAAATTATTACGATAGAAGAACCTGTTGAATATCATCTGAATGGTATAAATCAGATTCAGGTGAATTCAAAAATAGATCTCACCTTTGCGCTCGGACTTCGTCATATTTTGAGGCACGACCCGGATATTATTATGATAGGTGAAATAAGGGATCTTGAAACCGCTGAGATTGCTATCCGTGCATCTTTAACCGGGCATCTTGTCTTCGCAACTCTTCATACAAATGATGCTGCGGGAGCAATAACCCGGCTTGTGGATATGGGTATTGAGCCTTATCTTGTGGCTTCCTCCGTAATAGGCATACTTGCACAAAGACTTGTACGCGTAATTTGCAAAACGTGTAAAAAGCCTTATTCTCCTGATGAAAAATATCTCAGTGATATAAGATTTGAATATGATAAAAAAGAAAAACTTTATGAAGGCGCGGGCTGTGATGAATGTCTGAATACCGGTTATCTCGGCAGGATGGGGATCTATGAACTGTTGGTAATAAATGACGCGCTTAAAAAGTTAATTATGACAAGGGTCGTTACAAGTGATATTAAGAACAAAGCTATAGCGTTTGGTATGCGGACACTCCGCGAAGACGGCTGGGAAAAAGTAAGGCGCGGATTTACCACTGTTGATGAGGTTATTAAAGTAACACAGGAAGATGAATTTGCTGAATAATATAAAAAATCAAACTAAATCAATTATCAATAAAATAAATTCAATGAATGTAAAGCCCGTGAGCTTGCATGATCTAAGCGCTTTCGTAAGACAACTTTCGACTATGTGCGCTGCAGGGGTTCCTTTATATCAGGCAATAAATACTTTGCATGATGGGCTGGATGAAGCCCAATTAAAACATGTTCTTTTTAGCATAAAGGAAAAGATTAAAAGCGGTACAAACTTTTCGGAGTGTTTGACGGAGTTTCCAAAAGTATTTCCGCCTCTGATGGCCAGTTTGGTTAAAGTCGGGGAAATAACAGGACTCCTTGAAAAAGCTCTGACTAAATATGCGGATTTGCTTGAATGGGAAGAAGAGTTCAAGTCGAAGCTGGTCACCATGATGATTTATCCTGTGATGATGCTGCTTGTCGGAACTACCGTATTAGTTTTTATACTTGCGGTTATACTTCCCAGGTTTGTGGCAATATTTTCTGATTTTAACCAGGCCTTACCCTGGCCTACGCTGATATTGCTGGAAACTAGCAATATCTTTATGAATTACTGGTGGCTTATTTTAATAATAGTTGCTGTTCTGACCGTGTTATTAATGAAATATTATAAAACAAAAGAAGGTAAATCCTTGTTTGATAAAAGTATTCTCAGGATACCTCTTTTGGGGAATGCCATTCATAAATCCCTTCTTTCACGGTTTTCATTTGTGTTGAGTGTGATGGTCGGGAGCGGTGTACCTCTGCTTCAAGCGCTCTCTGTAACGGGAGATACAATTTCCAGTAGTGTGTTATCAGAATACGTTAAAGCAATTGCAAAAAACGTTGAAAGAGGGGACAGTTTATCAAAAGCGCTTAAAGAATATTCTTTCTTTCCCAAACAGGTTGTCCAAATGGTTAATGTGGGTGAGGAGACCGGAAAACTTGAAGATGTGCTGACTAAAATTGCCACATTTTATGAAAGAGAAATGGAGATTATTACAAGACGGGTGGTAATAATTCTGGAACCGATTATTATCCTGGGAATGGCTTTGGTTGTAGGTTTTGTTGCTATTGCAGTACTACTGCCGATATTAAGTTTAAGCACGGTAGTAAAGTAAATTACTAAGATTAAAGCACTAAGCACTAAACGTAAGGAACTTTATAAATATAATGACAATGATTTTGTTTAAGTATTGTTTTATTAATTATTAATAATTGTTTAGAATTTAGAATTTTAATCTTAGTGATTGATTTTATGCTTGTAACATCGGAATCATATTTGAAAAGGAGGAACAGAGATGCGTTTAAAAAGAAACAGGGGTTTCACACTTATCGAGATATTGGCTGTTATGGCTATTATTGGTATTCTTGCGGTAACGTTAGCTCCAAGATTTGTAGGCAGAACTGAAGATGCAAAGGTTGCCGCGGCCAAGGCCGATATTGCGGCCATAGAGGTGGCGCTTGATGCATATGAAGCTGATAACGGTATTTATGTAACTACAGAACAAAGTCTTGATGCTCTTGTGTCAATTACAAATATTCCGCCTGTTCCGGCTAATTGGAAGGGTCCTTATTTAAAAAAAAGAGCAGGCAAAGATTCCTGGGGCAATCCATATATCTATGTGTGCCCCGGAACGTACAATACCGGCTCTTATGATGTATATTCTTTAGGTAAAGACGGACAGGAAGGCGGTGAAGGCTTTAATGCTGATATTACGAACTGGTCGCAAGAGTAAAAAAACCGGGTTCACTTTAATAGAAATTCTTGTAGTGATATCTATTATTATTTCTATTGTCAGCGTGCTTTCTGTTTGGTTAGGGAACTTTTTAGCCTCCCGTGAACTCTATTCTGAAGTTACCAAAATAAGTTCAATATCCTACCTGGCAAAAGAACTTGCGGAAACAACAGGTTCTAATCATAGAATATACATAAACGTTTCAGAAGGTAAATACAGAATAGCTATGTTTAAAGGTGAGAATATTTATGAGCAGCCGGTGCAGGTAAAGGCATATTTTCTAAAGCCCAATATATTTGTCAAAAGTTTTACTACCACAAGAAGTACCCTCTCCTCCTCTTCGGATTCTTTGGAAAACGCTGGTATGGCGGAAGATTATGTCACTTTTTATCCGGATGGCAGTTCGGAATCAGCGCGGTTGGTTTTACAAAATCAAAAGGGCGAGTTATACACTATCTATTATGCAAGTACCACAGGCATGGTAAAGGTATATCCTTATGAACTGCTATAAAAAAACATCCGGATACTTATTGCTTGAAGCTTTGCTTGGAGTCAGTATTATAGGTCTTGTACTGGTTTCCGTGCTTTATGTGTTTTCAGCCTGCTTGTACAGTCTTGAAGAGATAAAAAAGCAGTCAATTGCTGTAACGCTGGCGCAAAAAAAAATAGAAGAGATAAGCGGGTTGGATGAACTGACAAGCGGGCAGGGAGATTTTTCACCGGACTTTCCTGAGTTCAAATATGATATTACCTCAGTCTCTGTAAGAGCAACGAATTATTACATTTTGGCTAATGTTAAACTAAACGTTAATTATGAGGTCAGGAAGAATCCCCGGAACATGGGATTGGAGACAAACCTTCTTCTCCGGAAACAGCGGGTAAACAGATGAAGATGAACCGGAATAAAAATAATGAAGGCTTTACTCTAATTGAGATTGCTATCACTTTTGCAATAATTTCTATAATTATCCTAGTTATTTATAAGGCTTTTAGCGCCGGCTTGACTGTTTATGAAAGGGCCCAAAAAGAAATAGAAGCTATGCAAAGCGCGCGGGCCGTTATAAAGATGCTTACCAGGGATATAAGAGCGATAACGAAAGTAACGCCGGTAGATGAAAGATTACAGAAACCAAGCGGTTCAGCGGATAGAAGTGATTGCAAACTGGTGGGTGATGATTTGACTTTGGATATTATAACGAATTCCAGACCGTTGACTAATTATTGGCCTGAATATTTCCCGAGACGGTCCGGCAGGGCAGGCGTAACGTATTACTCCGCGGCAACAAATGATGTAAATATGCCTGTTTGTTATTTTAGAAAAGTTAAATGGGATTTTGCCGCAGCTCCCTGGACAAATGAAGAAACTGAACAATTGGACGGCATTATAGAAATTAAATTTTCGTATTTTGACGGGGCAAATAAAGAATGGAAAAGCGCCTGGAGTACGGAAAATCCGGGCGGATCGGCGGCAAGAAGTCCCCGCGGGTTATTGCCCCATAGTATTTTGTTTTCCGTAACAGGTCAAAGCATGGGTGTGCATCCCCAAACTGTAATGCTTCAAACTCAGGTAGGGCTGGTGTCTTATGAAAGGTGAACGCGGATACATATCAATAATGGCAATATGGATAGCCGCTATTTTGATCGTAATGGCTTCGGGGTTGGTTTTATTTGTTCAGTTTAATCAAAGAGCGGTCAAAAACTACTCCAACCGTATAAAAGCCTTTTATACGGCAAAAGCAGGTATGAATGAAGTTACTTTTTACATTCATCGTAACGAGAGCAATAGGGAAAAAGTTAACACCGAAGCCGGACTTACAGAGGTCAGTAATACATATCAAAATGTGAAATTCGGCGACGGCTCTTATTCCGCCGTTCTGGAAGATGAAAAAAGCAGGGCGAATTTAAATACTGCCTCGGAGAATTTGATTAAAAGTATTCTGAATTTAATAAAAGTAAATGACAGCGACAGGAAAGCAAGGGCAATCATAAAATGGAGGAGAGAGAACGGATATTTCTTGAATGTTGAAGAGCTCGGGCTTATAAGTGATCTTGATGTAAATGATTGTTTTATTCTGATGCCGTATTTTACCGTATATTCGAATGGTTTGTCCCATACTCTAAATGTTAACACAGCGTCAAAAGTTGTTTTACAGACGTATTTCAATGAGTTTAAAGCGCCCGCAAAAATTACGGATCAGATAATGGCCCGGAGGCCTTTTAAGGGCGCGGAAGTCTGGAGTTTTATTAAAAAAAGAGCACCAAGTCTTTCTGATTCTATGGTAAGATATTTTACGTATAGCGCGCCGCTGCACAGGCTGAAAGTAACTGCGACGGTGGGAAGTTCAACCGTAGTTCTGAATTCAATTGTTGAACAATGGAAAGAAGGGCATGAAACAATTAATGTAAAAGACTGGTGGGAGGAATAGTGTTTAAGAGCGGCAATCCTTCGGTTTTACAGATAGACGGGGATACAGTACGGGTACTGACTGTTAAAAAGAATAAAGCTGATTTTTCTATGGTGAAAGCCTTCGAGATAAAATTGGGAAATATCAGTGAACTCCCTCTTAAGCTGGAGAAAAAAAGTGTTTCCTTGTTGTTCCCGCGGGAACTTTCTGTTATGAGAACCCTTGAAATATCTGATGAAAAAAAAGAAAGTATTCCGGCCGCTATTGCTTCGGAGATTGAAGATGGTCTGCCTTTTGCAAAAGAAACGGTATCCTGGGATTCGGTGGTAACCGGTAAAATAAAGAATAAAAATAGTCTATTGTTTGCGGCTACTTCTTCCGGCAGTATAAATGAATATGCGAAAAAACTGTTAAACTCAGGTTTCTCTTTGGAAACAATAATCCCTTCTTCGATTGCTTTGTATGAAGCATTCCGTATAAGTAAATCCTATACAAAAGAACCTGTCTTAATATTGGCGCAAGGAAATGACAGGGTTGATATAATTGTAATTGAAAATGACGTAATAATTGCCAGCCGGGGATTCAAAACAAAGGAAATAGGCGCGGAAATAATTGATAACCTAAAACAAACGCTTGATTCAGTGGAACGCGGCAATACACCGGTTAAAAAAATAATTATAAGCTCCGGCTCCGGAAAACAAGCAGAATTAATGGAAAGTGTTAAAAAAATATCAGGTGTAATCATTGAAGAACTTAAACTTCCTGACGCATTAATGAGTGAAATTAAGAGCAAGGGAGCTTCAGGAAGCGGCTGGGAGCTTCTTATTGGAATGGCTTTAATGGTAACGGGCTTTTCCAAGCTTAGCCTTGACCTGAGCAAAAATACCTTGCAGAAAACGGAAAAATTGACTGCTATAAGATTCGCAAAAAGAGTTTCCTACGGAGTTGTTTCCTCAATGCTTCTGCTTTCTTTGTCTTTAAATCTTGTAAACGGATGTAAAAGAAAAGAAGTAGACGGCTTGAGGACCGAATTGTCGACCTTAAGTGTTTTATCGGGAAAGCAGTGGAGTCAAACGATTCAGGTTATATTTAAGGCAGTTCCCGGCAGACTTATCTTGTCTGAATTTAATATTGATAGTAAGGGAGATATATTTCTAAGAGGAAATGCGGAAACGAGAAAAGAAATTACGGTATTCCTGGACACTTTGAATAAATTGCGCGGTTTTAAAGCCGAACTGGGCTATGCGAATGATATTCAAGCGGGTAATAAACAAATGGTTCAGTTTCAAATGAAGATCCAGCAGAAATATAATCCGGTGAAAAGATGAAAGAAAATATAATAATTCCGTTTACGCTTGTTGGCGCCCTGATTATTGGTATTTATTTCGGACTCTTGGAACCTTCGATCAATGAATGGATGGCTTTAGGCGCGCAAAAAAAAGAGACTACATTAAAGTTGATAGATCTAAGAAAAAATTATAATCCGGAAACAAACAGTCAAGCTAAAAACACAAACAGCAGAAATACTACATATTTGCTCGATTACCTGGATGCCTTGATTTTAAAGAGTGATATTAATAAACTGACGGGTTATCAACCTGTGAGTGTTCAGGGCGCGAAGGGTGTTCCTTCCTATCAAATAAGATTTTCTGCGAATGCAAATGCTCTGCTTAAATTCATGTATCTTTCCGAGGAAACAGTCCCGCGCCTTGCAGTCAACAGCTGCCGGGCAAGTTCGATCGCGGGAGGTTCTTATTCCGGGATGAGGCGGCTTGAATGCCAGTTGACCGTTTCGTTGATTTCAAAAGGTAATGAAACTAAAATAAACATTGCGGACCTCAGCGGGTTTAAAGCTATCAATAGGGATCCATTCGCGGATGTATTAAAAGCAGAGCCAAGACAAGAGAAGATGAAAGAATTAGATGTTCCGGACGTACCAGGATGGACATTGACCGCGGTAATGAGTGAGGGAGCTGTCGATACTCTTTTGTTCAAAAAAGAAAATGGCGGGGAAAAATACGCTGTTAATTTGAAAAAATCAGGAAATATTTCTCTTACCTGGATAAAAGATCAGGTCGAGTTAAGATCCAAAGAAGCGAAGATACTCTGGTCTATGGGTGAAACCAAAGCGGAAGATACGTTACCTAAAGAACTTGTAGAGAGTATTAAAAGCGGGGATAAAGGTCAGAGTGTTTCTGATAAATCCCCTGAAGTCAAGGGGATCGTATCTCCTGAGGAAGAACTCAATAAAATAGGTTCCGGGGAATCACCTTTGGACCAAATCAGAAATATGAGAAGAATGCCAAGAAGAAGATAAAGCAGTAGTTGCTCGATTTCCGCTAAGTAAAACTTTACGGACTTTTGGATGTTTTTAATGTCATCTGTCTGTGAAAGTGCTGTTAAATAAGGGGGAGTTATGATGAAACGAAATTTTGCCTGGTTATTTGTTGCCCTGTTTTTTACGTCTTGTGCGGCAAATAAGGATATAATAAGATCAATTCCGGAAGATGCCCGGAGTAAAGTGACGGTCTCAACAGAACTTGTCAGTATGGTGCCTCCGGTAACGAAGGAACACTCTATGGAAACAACGCTTATGTCGGGTGCTCCGGTGATAATACCTAATGTGCCTTACAAAAAGTATTCCGCGCTTTCCGGTATTGATTGGAATAAACAGGTTCAGTTCTCCTTTAAAGATGAAGATATCGTTAAACTCTTTGATTTTCTTACAAAAGCAAGCGGACTTACTATAGTGAATGTTGGCGCAGAAGTAGCCGCGGATTTACAGACAGATCCGCAAACTCAATCGGCCAGAGCTCAAGCTCAACCATATTACGGCGGACAGGCCCAGCAGGAAAAAAGAAGTACCTCGAAAAAGATCGGACCGGCTTCCGGAAATGTTACTGTTTACAGCAAAGGCTCTATCACTCTGGAACAAGCTTTTAAGATACTTGATTCTGTACTTATGGGAAAAGGTTATTGTTCTCTTTTTGTCGGGGATGTTTTAAAGATAGTTCCGATAGACGGTATAAGGCAATTGAATATACCGGTGGTAGTAAATAATGATCCCGAACTGGCTACGGACGGAGACGAGGTGGTTTCTCAGATAATATTTCTAAAGAACCTTACGGCGACAAAACTCAGAAGCGACTTGGCAGCTCTAATTCCGAGCTGGGGTCTGGTTATGAGCAATGAAGCCGCAAATTCAATAATTGTTATAAATAGTCTGTCGAATATAAAGAGTTTACTTAAGATAATTGATAACCTTGAAAAGGCTTCAATAAGAGCAACAGGCGTTTCTGTTTTTCGGCTTAAATATGCTGATTCAAAAACATTAAGTGATGTTTTAAATTCGGTTTTCCTCGGAGTCACTCCCACGACAGCACAGCAACAGCAGTCGCAGAGGCAGCAGGTATACGGTAACAGGGGTATTCCGGCGCCGGATGAGGAAAATATTACTATAGTTGCAGAAACAAAAAGCAATTCTGTCGTAGCAGTTGCCGCCCCTCAAACCCTGGCTTTGATCAAAAGCACTATTGAACAACTTGATCAGATGCAGCGTCAGGTGCTCGTTGAGGTTCTGGTCGTTGATGTGACCCTTAATTCTGAGTTTCAGCTGGGAGTGGAATTCAATATAGATTCTGCGCCTCTTGATTTTGGCGGAAGAAGACTGGATAATTCTTCAGGAGTATTAAATTCTAATCTCGGTCTTGCCGGTAAAACACCGACCTTTAATTACACCTTACTGCAGGGTAATACAAAGCTATTCTTACATAATTTGATGTCGCAGACCAAGGTGGATGTCAAAGCCGCGCCAAGGATACTCACGCTTGATAATCAAAAAGCTGTCGTAAATGTCGGACAACAGGTCCCGAACCTGACCGGAAGCCAGACGACCTCCAGCGGGCAGGTTATATATACTTATAACTATAATACAGTCGGCACGATCCTAACCGTAACGCCGCATATCAATTCGGATGATTTTATCACTATGGATATTTCCCAGGTTGTGAGCAAAATAACACAGACAACTTTTTTCGGCGCTCCGGTGGTGGATAACAGGCAAGCCTCTACCTCTGTCAGGGTAAAGGACGGAGAGACCATGATACTCGGCGGTATTATTACAGAATCCGTTTCCACTACCGAGAACAAAATACCAATTCTTGGGGATATTCCCTTACTCGGTCTTTTATTCAAATATCAGGATCAAATTAAAGAAAAGACCGAACTGATGCTTTTCCTTACCCCGCATATAATAGATAACTCAAAAGAAGCCGACAATGCTGTAAAACGAATGAATAAGAAGTTAGAGAATATAAAAGAATAGATTGGGCCAAAGGTCTTCTCTTCTGAGGGACTCTTTTTGTCGGGAGTTCTTAATTGAAAAAAAACGGCCTATCTGATATAATAACTTCCATAATGAGAGTAAAGATACTCAAAAATCTTGCATATTTAATGGTATTTTTTATTACTTTACTGCCTCTTCCCTGGAGCAGTTACCGTCTTAAAACAGTAAGCTGGCCCGATCTTTTCGTTTTTGCTGTTATTTTGGTGGAAATATACTTTTATATACGCAGCTATAAAAAGAAAACATTTAAGATAAAGGATCTTTTGCTTGTTGTTCCTCTTATCTCTATTATTATGGCGTTTTATTCATTTGTGATGATTTTTACCGGCTCACCTGACATATCGTTTCATTCTAAAACATTTTTGTTCTTTAATATTTCCACTTATTTTCTGCTGGCAGGTACGGTCTCCTACTTCTTATGGAAACAGCTGGGACGGCTAAAGCAGAATAAAAAACAGGTTGTTGCTTTTTTTGAGTTTCCGGTATTTCTTTTTATTATTGCCTGCTTGCTTTCCTTTGTGAATGCCGGGGATCCGGAAAGAAGCATTTTCATGTTCAAATCTATTCTTACCGGGATAATAATATTATATTTTATAAAGGAATTGTTTATGGAAGACAAGAATACATTAAAAGGCCTGGGTTATTCTTATGTTTGCGGCGCTTCTATAACTGCACTTCTGGGTTTCTTCCAATACTTTACCGGTACTCCAATGGGTTTTATAGGCAATCCGGGTATACATAATTTTATCGGGCAGAATAACGAGGTTTATACCCGCCTGGTTTCTACAATGCAGCATCCAAATCTGCTTGCCGCCGCGCTTTTACCGGCGGTTTTTATTAATCCGGCTCTATGGATATCTTTGAAAAAAAAGACTGCCTGGTTGACCGGATATCATCTGATTTCTTTTTTGGTCCTTGTTTTTGCTGTTATTCTAACCTATTCGCGTGCCGTCTGGCTCGGACTATTAATTGGTTTTATAGGGCTTTTAATAATAGTTGCATGGAATAATAAGAAGATAATCATGGTTTCTGCAGTGGTGATCACGGCTCTTTTTTTATTGTTTCACGTCCAGATTTTGGAGCGGCTTAAAGGAACTACAGAAAATGATGTAAATGTAGTATCGAGAATAGAGGCTTGGAAGAGTGCGATCTTAATGTTTAAAGATTATCCTTTGACAGGAATAGGTCTTAATAACTACTATACTACCTATGAAAAGTATAAAACCCCTGCCGCACCGTTTATTATGGAAGACGCGCATAATACTTTTTTAAATACCGCTGCCGAACTGGGACTTTTTGGCATTGCGGCTTTTCTCTGGCTCTTGGTTGTTTTTTTTAGAAAGTTTTTTTCTCCCGGAAAAGAGGTTAAAGTGCTCCTTGTCGGTCTTCTGGCGCTTCTGATTGCCGGTTGTTTTGAAAATCTATGGTTTGATCCGAGAGTTATAGCTGTCTTCTGGATCTTCCTGGCATTTATATATGGAACAGAAAAAGTTTATAGCAAGAAATAGCGTTGCGATATTCGCAACGAGGATAGCCGCGGCCGGCATTAATCTTCTTACCGGAATTATTCTGGCTCGTGAACTCGGACCGATCGGAAGGGGGGAGTATGCGCTTATAATCCTTCTGCCGGGTCTTCTTTCTCTGGCCTCTGACCTGGGTATCGGGAGCGCTAATATATTTTTTGTAGGTAAGAAGAAGTACTCCTACTCTGAGATTTTTTCCGGCTCGATAGTTATGGCTTTCTGTCTCAGTATTATTGCCATTATTATCTCGTGGATGGTTATGGATACCTTACACCCTCTTTTCTTTAAAAATATTCCCGTTAAGGTCTTAAGGCTTGTATGCTTGATAACACCGTTTATGCTGGTAAACGGCTATACCACTAACATTCTTGTAGGGATGCTCAAGATAAAATATGTTAATCTTAACAGCATGCTTCAGGCTGTACTGATGCTGTCTCTTTCCTATTTTCTTCTGGTTGTGTTGAAGACCGGTGTTTATGGTGCTGTCGCTGTATGGGGTGTAACTCAGTTTATCCTGATGGTCGTTACGGTCATGATTTTTCTCCATTTTGAACCAAAAGGTTTCAGTTTTTCTTTTAAAAGGGAGATGATCAAGGATACGGTATCTTTCGGGGTTAAAGGGTATTTATCTAACTTGGCGAGCTTTTTTAATTACAGGATAGATATGTTTCTCGTAAGTTTCTTTTTAAGTGCTGCTGCAGTCGGTCATTATGCGGTATCTGTCGCCATTGCGGAGATGGTCTGGTATATTCCTAACTCCATGGCTACCGTGTTTTATCCGGTTGTGACAAAGTCCGGCAAAAAGGACGCCGGGAAAATAACCGGTGTGGTTACAAGGCAGATGCTGCTTATTACGGCTCTTGTATGTCTATTTATACTGTTTACAGGTAAATACATCATACTGACTTTTTTTGGGAAAGACTTTGCATCTTCGGTGTGGCCTTTCATTCTTTTGCTTCCGGGTATTCTTTCGATAAGTCTAGCCAAGATACTTTCCGGATATTTTTGCGGTATAGGTAAACCGGAGATCCCTATGGCGGCTTCTGTGATAAGTTTTGTTTCAAATGTTACTATTAATTTATTTTTGATCCCAAAATACGGGATAGCAGGCGCGGCGTTGACTTCGGCTGTATCATATACTCTTGAAGCAATTATCTTGCTCTTTTACTATACCCGTATTTCAGGATTAAGCGCCGTTTATGCCGTAATACCCAAACTTTCTGATCTGGCGTATTACAGAGATCTCAGGATATTCAAAAAATGAAGATATGCATACTTGGCAATACAGAGAGCGTTCATAATAGGAAATGGTGCTGTCATCTGGCAAAAATGGGACATGAAGTATATCTTATTTCATTGCATAAAAGCGTCGCTATTTCCGGGGTTAAAGTTATTTCGTTTTATTCACCCTTGAGCCGTTTTCTTGATATTGCTTTTTATCTGAATAAACGTAAGATTGAAAAATTGGTAAAAAAGATAGCGCCTGATGTTCTTCATGGACAGTATCTTTCTGATTATGGGTATTACGCTTCCGCTTTGAATTATAACCCGTTCGTGGCATCGGGCTGGGGTTCTGATATTTTGATTTATCCGGACATAAAACGAAAATATTTTGACCGGATTCGCTTGGTGCTTGAAAAAGCGGATTGTGTAACTGTTGAAGCGAATTACCTGGCGGATCATTTAAGGAGGAGATTCAAAGTGCCGGGTAAAAAAATTGCCGTTTTTCCCTGGGGGATCAGAAATGATATCTTTAATAGAAAAAGTAAGAAACGTGAAGTTGCGGCGTTATTTAAGAAATACAGGATAAAACAAGGGAGTCGTGTGATATTTAGTCCGAGAAGTATCTCCTTAATATACGGCATTTATGTTATATTGGGCGCTATTCCTGTGGTCCTCTCAAAATTTCCAAAAGTGATGTTTGTCTTTGCCCGGGGCTACTCTGAAGATAACTATTTAAATTCTATCAAGGCTTTTATAAAGAGGGACAGATTAGAAAAACATATAAGGATTCTTGACAAACTTGTTACTTCGAAAGAAATGGCTGCCTGGTTTTCTGTATCCGAGGCTTTTGTTTCTGCTCCTTATTCCGATGCCATTTCCGTTTCTGTGCTTGAAGGCATGGCTTCAGGTTGTATCCCTGTGCTCACCGATATTGCAGCTAACAGGGAGTTGGTGCGAGACGGGGTAAACGGATTTATCTTTAAACAGAAAGATCCGGATTCTTTGACCCGGAAGCTCCTGAAGGTTTTGACTCTTAAAAAAAAGAGGGAAGAAGTTATTAAAAATAGAAATGCGTCCCTTATTGCCAATAAATATACTTTAAAAAGGTCGCTGGATAATCTTGAAAAAGTTTACAAGAAAGTTGCGGGGCTAAGATGAAAAAGGCGTTAATAATTGCGTATTTTTTCCCGCCCATGGGAGGCGGAGGAGTACAGCGGACTGCAAAGTTCGTGAAATATCTGACCGGAGCCGGTATCGAACCGGTTGTTCTTACCGTTACTCCGCGGACTTATTCCATAAATGACGATTCCCTGATGAACGATATTCCGGAAAATGTCAGGGTGTACCGGACGTTCTCGCTCGAACCGTCCGGACAGACTAAAAAGTTCCGTGCGGAATATAGCGTATCCGGCAAGGCCGGTATCTTAAAACGGGTACTGGCGTTTCTTCTGGATGGATTCAGTAAATTGTTTCTGATCCCCGATGCTCAGATTGGATGGCTCCCTTTTTCCCTCATTAAAGGTCTGTCCGTTATAAAAAAAGAAAATATAGATGTGATTTATGCAACTGGGAATCCTTTTTCAGCGTTTTTAACCGCAAGATTGCTCGGCAAGCTGTCCGGAATACCGTTTGTTGTTGATTTTCGTGATCCCTGGACTTTGAATAATGCCCGTGTCTGGCCTAATCCCTTAAGAAAATATCTGGAAAAGAGGATGGAAAGTAAAGTCGTACACGCTGCGGCCGGGGTTATTTGTGTTTCTGACGGAATGACTGAAGATATGCTTAAGGCTTATCCGAATGAATTACCGAAGAAATTTGTAACGCTTACAAACGGATATGATAGCGCGGAATTTGAGGCTATAGCCGGCAAACTCACAAAAAAGAAAGACGGAAAATTTACATTGATTTTTACCGGCACCATTCTTGATTACAGCGACGGTAATGCACCCGGAGCATTTTTTGAAGCGTTTTCACAACTTATAAAAGAAGATAGCGGTTTTGCCTCTGATACCTGTGCTGTTTTTGCCGGAAAACTGAGAAAAAGTGATTTTGAAGCTATAGAAAAGTTAGGACTCAAAGTGCATGTTAAGGTGAAGGGCTATGTGCCTCATGCTGAAAGCGTGGGACTTATCCTTTCTTCCGATGTGCTTCTTTTTTTTCTTGGCAATACAAAGATTAACAGGTATGTTCTTACCGGAAAAGTATTTGAATACCTGGGGAGCCGTAAGCCAATCCTTGCAATAGCGTCTGAAGGACCTGCCGCTGCGCTTATCGCAAAAACCAATGCGGGCTTTATTTCCGGACCGGAAGATATACAGGGCTTGAAAAATAATATTCTAAAGCTTTACAATAGCCATAAAAACGGCAATCTTTCTTCTTTCCCTTATAACTTGGAGGAAATATCGCGTTACGATAGGAAAAACCTTGCGGATGTACTGGCGGGATTGTTTATGGACATAATTAATGAGAAACAAATGCCGGGAGGTGCAAAAAAATGAAGATAGTCTCGATAGTCGGGGCCCGACCGCAGTTTGTGAAGGCGGCGGTGGTCTCAAGGGCGTTAAAAAAAGCGGGGATAAAAGAACTTTTGGTTCATACCGGACAGCATTATGACTATAAGATGTCAGATATATTCTTTAAAGAACTGGGTATCCCGAAACCCCTGCACCTCTCTATAGGTTCCGGCAAACACGGGGAAAAGACAGGAGAGATGCTTGAAAAAATAGAAAAGGTGCTGGAAAAACAGGAACCGGATTACTGTCTGGTTTACGGAGATACGAATTCTACTCTTGCAGGCGCTCTGGCCGCAGCAAAGCTGAATATAAAAATAGCACATGTTGAGGCGGGATTGCGCAGTTTTAATATGAATATGCCCGAAGAAGTGAATAGAAAGTTGACTGACCATATTTCATCGCTTTTGTTCTGTCCGACGAAAACTGCAGTCATAAATCTGAAGAATGAGGGGATAAAAAAAGGCATATTTGTTACCGGGGATGTTATGGAGGATTCCCTTAATCTTTTTCTTAAGATTGCAGAGAAGAAACAGAAAGTCTTTAACCTTCTGAAGTTTAAACATAAAGAATATTTTCTGGTTACGGTGCATAGGGCGGAGAACACCGGTGATCCGGTCAGGCTAAAGAGTATTTTTGATGCTATTATTAAATATAAAGGTCCGGAGATATTTGTTATACCGCTGCACCCTCGAACTAAAAAGTATCTGATAGCTTATGGTCTTTATCGCTGGTTGATAAATAAAAGTAATTTGGCGTTTGTAGATCCTGTAGGCTATCTTGATAATCTGATACTTATGAAGAATGCGAAAAAGATACTGACCGATTCGGGCGGTATGCAAAAGGAAGCCTATATGTTGAAAGTTCCCTGTATTACCATGCGGGATGAGACTGAATGGGTGGAAACAGTTAAAGCCGGATGGAACATTATTGTCGGCACGGATAAAAAGAAAATAGCAGGGGCATTAAAAGCTGAGAATAAAAATAAAACGCATCCTTCTTGTTATGGCGGCGGGCATGCTTCGGAACATATTGTAAAATTATTAAAGAGGTACTCTTGAAATTAGTATTTCTTACTCAATATTTTCCGCCGGAAATTGGTGCCCCTCAAGCGAGGCTCTTTGAATTAGCCCGGGGGCTTAAAAACAAAGGGCATGAAGTGACGATAGTTACTGCTTTTCCAAATTACCCGGGGGGTAAAATACTTTTTAATTATAAGCTTGGGCTTTTTATGGAAGAGGAGATGGAAGGATTGAAAGTTCTGCGTACCTGGATTTATCCGTCGCACAGTAAAAGCTTTCTCAAGCGTCTTGCCAATTATTTCTCGTTTGTCTTCTCTTCAATGTTCTGCGGGATATTCAAACTCGGGAAGGTTGATCTTTTTATCTGCGAGACGCCGCCGCTCTTTTTGGGAATCTCTGCTTATGTTCTTTCCCGTCTAAAAGGAGCAGGAATGTACCTTTATGTTTCGGATCTCTGGCCGGCTTCAGCCGTTGATCTCGGGATGCTTAAGAACAAAATACTTATCCGGATGTCTAAGCGGCTTGAATACTTCCTCTATCGAAAATCAAAAAAAGTAATCGTAGTGACTGCGGGAATAAAAAAAATACTGGATACTGATGATACTTTAAAAGATAAGGTATTTGTAGTTACGAACGGGGTTGATGCGGAGCTGTTCAAGTCTTCTGACAAAACAAAAGCGCGGGAGTTCGCCGGTTTGCCCCGGGAAAAGTTCGTTATTATGTACTCCGGAAATCACGGGATAGCCCAGAATCTTTTCACTGTATTAAAATGTGCAAAAAGAACGATTAGTAATCCGGACTTATTATATGTCTTTGCCGGTGACGGAGTAGAAAAACCCTTATTGATGGAAATAAAAGAAAAGGAAGGGCTCTCCAATGTTGTATTCCTTAAAAGTTTTCCCAAGAATGAAATGCCTCTTGTTCTTTCCTCTGCAGATGCTGCGGTAATACCGCTTAAAAATATTAAGCTCTTCGAGAAAGCCCTGCCTTCAAAGATGTTTGAAATGATGTCAATGGGGATCCCTGTGATCATGGGGGTTAAGGGAGAAGCTGCAGAAGTGATTAAAACTGCGGTTTGCGGTATAAATATACCTCCGGAAGATGAAAATAGCATGGAAAAAGCGGTTTTTGAACTATATAATAGTATAGAATTACGTGAACGGCTGGGAAGAAACGGAAGGGAATATGTTAAGGTACATTTTTCCCGGGAAAAAATAATAAATATATTTGAGAGGTTACTATGATAGATCAGGTAATGAATAAGGAATTGAATTATTCCGGTCTTGAGCCCCGGAAATTTGTCTTTAAGCCTCATTTGATGTACTATCTGGTATTTATCGGAATAGCAATTCTTTACATGCTGACCCTGGCAACTACGATAACGGCGACAGGTGACAGCAGTGAGATGGTGGTTTCACCTTATGTGCTTGGGGTTGCTCATCCGCCGGGTTATCCGCTTTATACCATGCTGGGAAATTTGTTTACTTATATTCCCTTGTTTAATATTGCGTACAGAGTTAATATTTTCTCAATGTTGTTCTCCTTGCTGTCGTTTGTATTATGTTTTGAAATTCTAAAAAAACTGATAAAAAATGATTTAGTTTCAATTGTTACAGTATCTTTTTTTGCTGTTACCAAACTTATTTGGGAGTACTCTATTGTAGCTGAGGTTTTTGCTCTGAATAATTTCTTTGTGTTCCTTCTTTTCTTTATATTGATAAAGTGGGAAGAGACGGCAAATAACAAAATTCTCTATCTTTTCTTTTTTATACTGGGGCTTAGTTTAACGCATCATCAGACTGTATTATTTTTGATTCCGGCTTTCGCTCTGTTTCTGTATCAGAATAGTGTTAAACTCAGAGGTTTTAACTGGTTTATTGCTTCAATTCTTTTTGTTGCCGGTCTTTTACCGTATTTATTTTTATTTATTGCCGCTTCAAGAAGACCTCCTCTAAACTGGGATGATCCTGTGACTATTGAAAAATTCATTCACATGGTCAGAAGAGGGGATTACCCTAAACCGACAATCAATTTTTCGCATTTTCAAGATATGAAATATGGCCAGTATTCTTTGTATCTGGCCTCAGCTCTGAGGAATCTTACGCCTGTGGGAATTTTACTCGGGATTACCGGTATCTTTACGGGTTTAAAATATATCAGAAAATATTATTGGATGTTTCTCGTTGCCTATATTTCCACCAGCGGAATATTTATATCTTTTATGGGTTATACCCAGGATCATGTTGTTATAAATGTTATCCAGCGTTTGTATATATTTTCGTTTTTAGTATTCGCGGTTTTCGTTGCGGCAGGTATAGTGTGGATCGGAGAAAAAATAAAAGCAAATAAGAATATAGCGGTATTTATATGTATCCCTCTGGTTTTTGTGCTTGCAGGATTTAACTACTCAAAAGTTAACAAATCGGATAATCACTTATTATATAATTTTACCGGTAATATGCTAAAGAGCTATCCGCCCGGGGCAATACTTATTGTAAGCGGTGATACACTTTCGATGGGGATAGATTACCATCAGATGGTGGAAAAACACAGGCAGGACGTTATTGTCATTGATCAGGAAAAGATGACGTATCCATGGTATTGCGAGCAAAAACGTGAACAGGAAAAGACCCTGGATATACCTTTTAAAATGTATGACGGAGGGGCTAATCCCATTTCGGCTTTTGTAGCAGCAAACTATGACCATCATAAAATATATGTAACAGGTCCGAGAGATCAGAGTTTGGATAAGGAATATATAATGATCGGGCAGGGACTCCTCCGCGTTTTGATTAAAATTCCGGGTAATGTAGATCCCAATAAGCTGCCGGCCGGTGTAATTCGGATAGAGGAGAAGAAGGCGGAGAACGATATCATATGGAAAAATTTTGAATTAAAAGATGCTGTTATCGGAAGATATGAGCCGAATTCCTTTGAGGCGGAAATTGTTACAATATATTCAAAGGCCAGATTTAATCAGGGGTGGGCTTATGATTTTAACCGCAGGTATGATTGGGCGCTTCATGAGTATGAAGAAGCTGTCAAAATTGACCCGGCATTTGCGTCTCCCTATAAAAATCTGGGTATAGTTTATAATGGAGCTCTCGGAAGAAAAGATAAGGCCGTAGAGTACTGGGAGAAATATTTATTAATGGTTCCCTCTGACCCGGAGTCCAAATATCTTGAGGAAGAAGTCAGAAAATATAGAGCCGGTGTGGTTGCCCGGTGAGAGAAGGCGGATTAAAATGACGGATATGTATCTTGAGGCAAAAAAACTCGGATTGTATCTTGTAAAAATCAGAAGAGAACTCCATCTGGCACCGGAGCTTGGTTTCAAAGAATATAAGACCTCTAAAATAATTCAAAGAGAGCTTCGGAGTCTGGGAATCCCTTTTGTGGTTATGGCGACCGGTGTGGTCGGACTTCTAAAGGGAAAAAGAAAGGGAAAGACAATAGCCTTGAGAGCGGATATTGACGCTCTGCCTGTTTACGAGGAAACCGGAGTTTCTTTTGCTTCTAAAAATAAGGGCATTATGCATGCTTGCGGGCATGATGCTCATACTACCTGTGTACTTGGAGCAGCAAAACTGCTTTCCAATATGAAAGACAAAGTAAAAGGAAATGTTAAGTTCATATTCCAGCCGGCTGAAGAAATAGCGGATAAGAACAGAGATGGAGCAAAGGAAATTATTAAAGCCGGTGCAATGAAAAATCCAAAGCCGGATGCGGTGATAGCTCTCCATGTTGACGCGCCCGGTGAAGTCGGGAAAATCAGTGTTACTTATGGCCCTGTTTATGCAAATGCCGATTTTTTTGAGATCAAAGTTACGGGTAAGGGCGGGCATGGCGCGATGCCGCATGCTTCTGTTGATTCTATTGTTGTATCTGCGGCTATTATACAGAACCTTCAGAGCATAGTAAGCCGGAATGTTTCTCCTTTGGAATCCGCGGTTATTACTGTTACAATGATAAATGCCGGGGAAACCTCAAATGTTATTCCGCCGTTTGTAAAGATGGAAGGAACTGCCAGGTCTCTAAATGCCCAAACCAGAAGAATTATAAAGACAAGAATGAAACAAGTTGTGACCCTGACGGCAAAAGCTTTTGGAGCTAAAGCAGAGTTGAGATATTTTGACGGCTATCCGGCGTTTTCTAATGATGAGACCATGATTGGCCTTATGGAAAAGGCCGGTGTGAGGCTGCTTGGCAGAAAAAATGTGATTTTACGGAAAGAGCCTTCCATGGGCGGGGAAAATTTTTCCTATTTTACGAAAATCGCTCCGGGCGGTTTTATTTGGCTCGGGGTCGGGAATAAAAAGAAAGGGATTACCAGCGCTTTGCATCATCCAAAATTCACTATAGACGAGGCTTCCCTTCCCGTAGGCGCAGCCGTGCTTGCCGAAACCAGTTTGGAATTTTTAAATAGTAAATAGTTTATAACGTTCGTAACCTTTCCAAGGAAAAAATGAAATTTAAAGAATATATATTGGCAATAGTTTCGGGCTTATTCCTCGTTGTTTCCTTTCCGAGTTTTATTAATATGTCTCTTAACGGTTGGAGCGGATGGTTTGCTTTTGTAGGACTGGTACCGTTGCTCATTGTCATACAGGGTAAAACCAAAAAACAGGCTTTTCTCCTCGGGTGTATTACAGGTTTTATCTATTTAGGCGGTGCTGTTTACTGGTTAAATTTCATGAAGGAACTCGGAATATTAGCTTTTCCTGCCTGGCTTTTGCTCGGAACGTACCTGTCGCTTTTTATAGGATTATTTTGTGTATTAACCGTTTTAACCGGGTTGGTTTATGCCCCCTTTATCTGGGTGGGGGTTGAACTGCTCCGCACTTATTTGCTCACAGGTTTTCCCTGGGCGCTTCTCGGTTACTCCCAGTTTAAATTTTTACCGTTAATCCAGATTGCTGATATTACAGGGGTATTTGGTGTTTCTTTTGTTTTGGTGCTTTTTAATACGGGTATTGCATTAATACATATTAAAAGGAAAGAAGGGATTAAGAAAAGATTTCTTTTAATTTTCGCCGGTATATTTGTTTTGGTAATATTTCTTCTGTATGGTTTTATTAAACTTCATATTTATGGCGAAAAAAATGAAACAGGGCATATCTTTACGGTTATTCAGGGTAATATAAGTCAGACTGCTAAGTGGGATCAAAACTACGTGGATTTTGCTTTCTCAACACATGAAAACCTTTCTCTTGAATCAAAAAATGATTTTCCCGAAGTGATTATTTGGCCGGAGACCGCGACAGCTATGTATGTTAAATATATGCCGGTATATTGGGCAAAGCTTCAATCTTTGGCAAAAGTTGTGAATGCTGATTTATTGGTAGGCTCACCTGACGCTGTCCCTGATAAGGATTTGAGTGTTAAAGAAGCTTATAATTCGGTGTTTCATTTTTCGAAATACGGGAATTTTACCGGTAAATATGCTAAAATGCATCTGGTTCCTTTTGGCGAGTATGTGCCGTTTGAAAAACAGTTGAAGTTCCTTGAAAAATATACCGCAGGTTTTAATAAGTGGGAGAAAGGGAGAAAAGAGGTTGTATTTACAACTTCAAACGGCCTGGAAATATCTACTCCTGTCTGCTGGGAAGTAATATTCCCGCAGGATTGCAGGCGTTTTGTTGTAGAAGGGGCAAAATACCTGATAACTGTTTCTAATGACGGCTGGTACGGAGTTTCTTCTGCGCCCCATCAGCATTTCATGGTATTGCCTTTTCGTGCCGTGGAAAACAGGGTCAGTGTCGGCAGGGCTGCAAATACAACTCTTAGCGGTTTTGTTGATTATACCGGAAAGATTAAAAATACTTTAGGACTGTTTGAACGGAATAAACTTTCAATAGCCTTACCCTCTTGCGGGGAAGGGCTGACTTTTTATACAAAGTTTGGTGATGTGTTTTCATACATCTGTGTTATGGTTGCGCTTTTTGGGATATTTTTGGGATTAAAAGGAAAAGAATGGAAGAAAAAGAAAAGTTGAATATATTATTTGCTTCCTCGGAGGTTGTTCCGTTCGCAAAAACCGGAGGGTTGGCGGATGTTTCGGCTGCCCTGCCAAAAGCCCTGACAAAGCTTGGCTGTAATGTTAAAGTAATAATGCCCAAGTATTCAAAAATAGATGAGGTCAAATATGATCTTAAGTTTGTTTGTGATTTGCCAAACGGCGGCGCGGTAAAGAAAAGCAAACTCAGAGGCTCTACTGTTGAGTTTTATTTTGTAGAGTATGACCAGTATTTCGGCAGAAATGCGCTCTATGGTGAAAATGGTTCGGACTATATTGATAATGCCGAAAGATTTATATATTTTTCAAAATGTGTCCTTGATTTCGCACGTCTTACCGGCTTTAAGCCTGATATTATTCATTGTAATGACTGGCAGACAGCTCTTATACCCGTCTATATTTCTTCTTTAAGAACGGATTCTTTTTTTAAGGATACATCAACGGTTCTTACGGTGCATAACATGGCGTATCAAGGCATCTTTAGTAAACAGATCATGTATGCTACAGGTCTTCCCTGGAATTATTTCACGAGGGATAAATTGGAATATTGGGATAAAATAAATTTCATGAAAGGCGGTTTGATATTTGCTGACATAATAAATACCGTGAGTGAAACTTATGCCAAGGAGATACAATCGAGTTATGATTATGGCTGGGGGCTTGAAGGGGTTTTGCAAAACAGGAAAGCGGACCTTTTCGGGATATTAAATGGTATTGACGGAAAGGAATGGGATCCGGAAACGGATAAATACCTTTTAAAAAAATACGGAACTCTGTCTATAGGCAAAAAGCTTGAAAATAAGAAGATACTCTCGGAAAAAACCGGTTTGCCGTTTAAACCTGCAACACCGCTTTTAGGTATTGTTTCACGTTTTGCGGATCAAAAAGGTTTTGATATTATAAGTCCGGCGATGGATATGCTTATGAAAAATGATATCCAGCTTGTAGTACAGGGGATTGGAGATCAGCGTTATAATGATATGTTCGCTTCTTTCCGGAATAAGTATCCGGGTAAACTTGCAGTAATCTTTAAGTTTGATGAGCGTATTGCGCATCTGATCTACGCAGGTTCTGATATGTTCTTAATGCCTTCAAGGTATGAACCCTGCGGGCTTTCCCAGCTTATCAGTTTTAAATATGGCACTGTTCCTGTTGTAAGAGAGACCGGTGGTTTGGCCGATTCCGTGACAAATTATGATCCGAAGACCGGAAAGGGTACGGGTTTTGTTTTTAAGGAATATTCTCCCTGGGAGCTGCTTGATGCCGTAAAACGAGGGGTTTTAGTGTACAAAAATAAGAATAGCTGGGCAAAACTTATAATAAAAGATATGAAGCTGGATTTTTCCTGGGATAGCTCTGCAAAAAAATATGTTGAGCTTTATCAGAAAGCTCTTTTAAAACACAGATGAAGAAAAATGATAATTTTATAGCTTATGTATTTCTGCTTCCGTCAATAATTATAATATCTGTTTTTCATATTTTCCCGACCGTTTATTCCTGGTATATCAGTTTATTCAACTGGGATCTGATCTCAAAGCATAAAGAATTTGTTGGTCTTGCCAATTATAATAAACTCCTGATGGATGCTGATTTCTGGAAATCCCTTTTCAATACCGTTTATTTTGCGGTTGGAACAATACCCGCGGGGATAATCCTTGCTTTTTTGATAGCGTACGGGCTTAGTAAAAAGATAAAGGGGCTGTCTATTTTACGTACTATATATTTCTTGCCTGTTGTTACTTCAATAAATGCCGTAGGAATGATCTGGCTTTGGATCTATCATCCTGATGCAGGTATACTTAACTGGTTTTTGGGGCTTTTTGGCGTATCAGCGCAAAAATGGCTGCTTGATCCCGTACTTGCCATGCCTGCGATAATGCTAATGTCTATCTGGAAAAGTTTAGGTTATAACATTATAATATTTCTTGTCGGGATACTCAGTATACCGGTGGAATACTATGAGGCCGCGGAAATAGACGGGGCTTCGGGTTTTGCAGTCTTCCGGTATGTGACGCTTCCTCTCGTAATGCCCAGCATATTTTTTGTCACACTTGTTTCTCTGATAGGTTCTTTTCAGACCTTTACCCAGGTTTATATGCTCACGCCGGATGGCGGTCCGCTTAAATCTACCATGGTCCTTGTATATTATCTTTATCAGAATGCCTTCGTGTTCTTTAAGATAGGTTATGCTTCAGCGATCTCTTTTGTAATATTTCTGGTGATATTTACTCTCACAATACTGCAGAATAAATACTGGGGAGAAAAGATACATTATGAAAATTAGACGGACTTTTATTTATACCGCTCTTATTGCCGGAGCGTTTATAATGGTAATACCCTTTTTGTGGATGGTGGTAACAGCTTTTAAGCTTCCCGAGGAAGTCCTTGCTATGCCGCCAAAATTTCTCCCTTCAAAGATAAATTTTAAGAACTTTTCAGATGCTTTTTCGGCGGCGCCTTTTGGCGCCTATTTCTTTAATAGCTTGTTTGTGACTGTTCTAACTACTCTTTTACAGGTTGCGACATCAGCCTTGGCAGGTTATGCCTTCGCCAGGTTTGATTTTAAAGGAAAAAGAATTATTTTTTTAATATTTCTTGGGACCATGATGATACCTGTGGAAGTGACGTTAATACCAAATTATATTATCTTGAAAAACCTCGGATGGCTGGATACATATTTTGCCTTGATTATTCCCTGGGCTGTGAATGTTTTTGGAATATTCTTGATGCGGCAATTCTTCCTGTCCCTGCCTAAAGAACTTTTTGAACAGGCTCAAATTGACGGCTGTTCGCACTGGCAGATACTCTGGAAAATACTTTTTCCCGTAGCGAAACCGGTTTTCATAAGTGTCGGGCTTTTCTCGCTGATAGGCAGTTGGAATTCTTTCCTTTGGCCTCTTATTATGACTAACAGTGAAAACATGCGGACTCTTCCTGTAGGTCTGGCTTATTTCACCTTTGAATTCGCCACCCGGTACCATCTGATGATGGCCGCCGCGCTCTTTGCGACATTACCCGTAATAATAGTCTACTTCTTCGCCCAGAAATATTTTGTAGAAGGAATTGCAACGACGGGAATGAAGTAGTCATAGTTCATAAAGTTTGTAAAACAAAAGTTTCATTTTGTTTCCATCTTTTGCTGACCTTCTAATCATCCAATTTATTTTTGCCGCACCTCCCCGTCAGAAGTTTCTTCTGACGAAGTCTCGCCATAGGGCGGATAAGCATCTGCGCCTCCGAGCCTCCACGAGCTTCTATTTTTCCTTGTTTTTAATTTTGCATTCATATATAATTGTTTTGGTCTTATAGTGTAAAATATTCTATTTAATGAAATTGTTTTTAATAAAAGGATGGTAAAGTGAAAAAAATAATAATCGGTGTTTTTGCTGCGGTTGTTTTCCTCTCGGGCTGCGGCTCTTCTTCTGATAAAATAAAACTTACATTCTGGCATGCAATGGCGGATCCAAAGGATAAGGTCTTAAAAGAACTTATTACAGGTTTTGAAAAAGAGAATACGGATATAAAAATTACTCCTCAATATGTGGGAAATTATGATGTTTTGCTTCAAAAGCTTCTGGCGTCTGTAGCTGCAGGTAATTCGCCGGACATTTCGCAGGTCTACGAGAATTGGACAACGAGATTTGTCGAGGAAAAATCTATAATTCCGGTTGAAAAGTACTTTTCAAAAGATCCGGATAGAAAAAAGGATTTAGCAGATATTTATCCTGTTTTTATCCGGAATAATAGTTACGAAAAAACGCTGTGGACTTTCCCGTTTAACAAATCTATCTATGTCTATTATTACAATGAATCCCTTTTTAAGAAAGAAGGTCTTACTCCTCCAAAGACCGTTGCGGAGTTCTTAAATGTTTGTACAAAGTTAACTAAGCGTGATGCTTCCGGAAAAACTGTGCGTTACGGCTTTGGTTTTAGAGCCAATATAGATATATTTGCCATACTTTTATATATGAATAAGGGAAGTTTTTTCAATGAGAGTGAAACAAAATCAACTTTTAATGATGCGGCAGGAAGAGAAACCTTACAATTCATAACTGATTTGTATAATAAATATAAAGTGGCAGTATATACAAAAGATTACCTTGATGGCGATTTTAAAGCAGGCCGAATGGCCTCTTTCATTTCTACAAGCCCGCATCGGAGTTATCTTGAATCGGATATTGGAACAGCTTTTTCTGTCGGCATCGCGCCGTTATATGCAGGTAAGATTAAAACTGCTCCGATAGCCGGTACTAATATTGCGATTTTTGCGAAAAAAGAAAATAGTCAGAAAAGAGAAGAAGCTTGTTACAAATTTATTAAATGGCTTTCAAACTCTGAAAATAATGTAAAATGGGCGATGGGAACCTCCTATTTACCAATTAGAAAGTCAGCGCTTACAAGTCCTGTGATGGTTGAGCATCTAAAGAAAAAACCTTTGGATTTAATCGGTATTAAAGAGCTTGATAATGCCGTGACTGATCCCAGAGTTAAGTGCTGGCAGGAAGTAAGAATTTATATAGGAGAAGCCTTAGAAAAAGTCCTTTTAAAAAAAGCTACTCCGCAGGAAGCTTTGGATGAAGCAGCAAAAAAAGTGGATGCATTATTAGAAAAGTAATTGAATTATTGGCTTTATGAACTTTTAGATTTTTACGGGTTTAGGTATATATTTTTGGGCTTTTGATGGTTGACATACCCTGCCTTTCTGGCTATAATTATTACAGTATTTCTAAATTACTTCATTTTTTCAATAGGAGGAAATATGTTCTTCGAAAATATGTCGTTTTTAAGCCTTTTAGAAAAAGGTGGTATTGTTGTATGGATTCTGATTATTTGCTCAATACTCTCAGTGGCGGTGTTTCTTGAAAGGCTGAAAACTTTCTACGGGGTCAGAATGAAAATTATTGAAGAGGTTAAAACAAAGGTCAGGAATATGGTCATGTCCGGCAAAATATCCGAAGCCATTACTTTCTGCGATAATTTCAGGGTTAAATTCCTTTTCTTTAAAGTACCGTGTCCTTTGAGTAATGTCTTTAAAACAATTCTTTTTTCTCACAAAAAAGATAAAGGCGAATTATCAGAAATAGCTATGAGAGCTGTCGATAAAGAAATGGTTGGTCTGGAGAAATTCCTGGGAATTCTTGGTACTATAGGTAATATTGCTTTGTATATAGGTTTAGTCGGTACTGTTATCGGAATTATGCATGCTTTTAAATCAATGTCAATTGAATCTGCAGTAGGGCCTTCTGTCGTGGCCGGAGGTATCGCAGAAGCGCTTATTAATACCATAGCCGGCCTTATAGTAGCTATTTCTTCTGTTATTTTCTATAATGCTTTTACAAGACAGATTAAAAAACTTCTGGTGACTTTTGAGGATAGTGCTGCGGAAATTATCGAAATCGTGAAAAAGTGACCGGAGGCAATACATGAGACGATATAGAGTAGATGATAAGATAATCTCCGACATAAACATTACACCGCTTACTGATGTGGCGCTGGTACTCCTAATAATATTTATGGTGACCACTCCTATGATACTTGCAGGAGGGATAAATGTAAAACTTCCGACAGCGACAACTGCGGATACAACACCTCAGAGAAATATTACGATATCTATTACCCGGGATGGCAAGGTCTATTTAAATGACAGGGAGACAGGGTTTGACGGCCTTCAGCCCGCTTTGGAGCAGTTTTTGAAAAATGAAAAGGATAAAACAGTAATATTAAATGCTGACAAGAGCGTGATGCACGGACAGGTTGTAAGAGTTCTCGATATTGCTAAAAAGGCCGGAGCGGTAAAGCTGGCTATAGCTGCGGAGAGGACCGGAGATAATTAATGCAAAAAAGCGGCGATCTGAAATATACTATTGTCATTTC
This sequence comes from Candidatus Firestonebacteria bacterium RIFOXYD2_FULL_39_29, assembly GCA_001778375.1. NCBI lineage: Bacteria > Candidatus Firestoneibacteriota > Candidatus Firestonebacteria bacterium RIFOXYD2_FULL_39_29. The sequence continues at coordinate 7,557 of MFGV01000024.1, read as the reverse complement.
GCTTTTAATACACCTATTGCTTCTTCTATGGCTTTCTTCTCTTAATATTAAAGCTTCTGCCGGAAAGACTGTATACCTTACTGAAGTAACATTTCTTGCAGAAATGCCTTACGGGAAGGGTCTTGGACAAAAAGGGGAAGTAGTAGATTCCGGGATTAAAAAGCCGAGTGTTAAAGTCACTCAAAAACCCCCTGTAATAAAGAGTACATCCCCTGATACGGAAATGGTAAAACCGGTAAAAGTGAACCCGCGTTCAAATGAAGAAATAACGAAAATAAGAAAAGAGAATCCTATTGGTATGGATGAAACGGCTTTAAAGAGCGCATCAGGACTGATAGAAGGGCCTTCTTTTGGCGGCGGGTATGGGGAGGATAATCTGCCTCCCGGAAGTCTGGACGGTAAAACGGGAATTGAAGGGCCTATAGCTTCCCGGGGGATCCTTTACAGTCCGCCGGCGTTGTATCCTGAATGGGCCAGGAGAAAAGGCATAGAAGGTGAAATAAAAGCTCAAATAAAAGTAGATCCAAAGGGAGATGTAAAAGATACCATAGTAATAAAAACCAGCGGATTTAAAGAGCTTGATCAGGTTGTAATAGAATGTATGAGAAAATGGAAATTTGCGCCTCTTCCTTTTTCCGCAAATCAGACAGATCAGGACGGTCGGATAACTTTTAAATTCAACCTTAAAAAGTGATCTCTTAATGAAAAATTTATTTTTTGGCATAATAGTTTTAACTGCTTTTATTTTTCTTTCCGCTTGCGGGACAACTCCGGTTAAAGTTTTCAAATCTAAAGGCGAAGGAGTTTCTTCCGGAAAATTTGAACAACTCCCTGCTGTTTCTTCTGATGCTGGCTGTCTTACTTTATGTGTCCCTGCCGCTCCGCAGGATGAGTTTGGTAAGGGCATGCGTGAAGCTACTCTGGATTATTATAACGGTAATTTTGGAGGGGCTATTGATAAATACCTCTCTTTAATAAAAAACACCGGTTCCGAGATAGCTTTGGCAAATCTTGCCACCGTTTACAAAGACACCGGTTTTTATTCTGATGCTGTCAGGAATTATGAAGCAGCTCTCAAAATAAAAGATGACCCTTTCTGGCGGCTCAGCATGGGGTACTCCCGGTTTTACATGAAGGATTTTAACGGAGCCAAGATTGATCTTGAGAATGTTTTTAATACTCTTGATGCTATGCAGGATCAGGATGCTGATACGGCAAAAATAAAAATGCTTGCGGCTTTTGGACTTGGACTGGTCTATCATGAAAGGAAAGAGGATATTTATTCCGCGGAAATGTATAAAAAAGTGCTGGAATATGATATCCGCCTCGCTCAAGCGCATTTTTTACTGGCTGATTATTACTATGCTGAAGGAGAGCTTGACAATGCTTTAACCTGCTATCAGAATACGGTTAAATATGATAATAGTTTTTATAAGGCTAATCTTAAAATGGCTGAAATATACAGTAAAAAAGAAAGATATGCCGAGGCCTTTGAAAATTATAAGAAAGTTTCTTATATCGAGCCTTATAATAAAGAAGTGCAGCAAAAACTTAAAGAGATCGGAGTAAAAGCTTCTGAGTATATTAAAAAAACTGAAGCATCAAAAGAAAAAAACAGAAAAGAAACAAAATGTTTGAAGGTTAATTATATTAGGGATGATAAAGGTATTCCCGTACTTAAAGTGGTGATTGTAAACGGTGTGGAATTTGTAAGATTTAAGTGTGCCGGGAAGTATAGCATTTATTATGACAGTAAAATAGTTAAGAAAGCCGAACCCGAGGAAGATCTTCAGATTACAAGGGAAGGGGCATCGATCTATATAAAGGGCTCTGCAGATTCAAAACCCGTAGAAGTTTGGATAAAAAGAGATACCGCGCTTTACTTTGTGCCGGAATTGAAGGATGCAACTTTTACTATTTTTGATGTAACAATGGATAGAGGATATTTTTGGGCCAATAATAAAGACAGGAGCTATCGCGGTGTATTAAAGATTGTTGCTGAGGACAGGGGTTTTCGTCTTGTAAATGAAGTTAATCTGGAAGAATATCTTTATAGTGTTGTACCCTCTGAAATAGGTTCCAGAGCAAACATCGAAGCTTTAAAAGCCCAGGCAGTTGTTGCGAGAAGTTATATCTACAAAAAAATAGAAATGAACGGGGGAAATACTGATTTTCATCTTTGCGCGGATGTTCATTGTCAGGCGTATACCGGGGTTCATACCGAACAAGCAAGTACGACAAAAGCTGTGGATTTGACCAGAGGTGAAGTGGTTTTTAACACAAAAGGAGCAGTTTCCACGTATTTCTTCTCTACCTGCGGGGGGCGTACGGCGAATGTGTGTGATGTGTGGGGAGGTGAAAAGTGTGAAACTCTCTGCGGAGTCGGGGATTTTGAAGCGGCAGAGCAAAAAGAATGTTATAGGGATTGGCCTTTGACTCCTGAAAATCTGGACCGATGGATCAAGCTTTCTCCCGTGTCTTATTGCGCGGATGATGAGGTTTTCAGATGGTTTCGTATGGCAGATCCGGAAGAAACAAAAACTTTCAAGATAATTAAAAGAGATTTAAACGGTTATGTCAGAGAGTCCCAGATGGGTACAAAAAAATATCTTTTAGACCGGAGCCGGAGCGCCCTTTCTGGTCTCAGGAGTTCTTTCTATAAGGTTGAAAAAAATCTTATTTTTGGATGCGGATGGGGTCATGGTGTAGGGATGTGTCAGGAAGGTGCCATGAGAATGGCTGCAAGAAAAAAGAGTTATATAGAAATAATAACACATTATTACTCTAATTGCAGTATTAAAAAGGTCTACTCGGGAGTTGCGGCGGAAGAGAGCAGGGAAAGCAAGGAAAGCAAAAAAAGCGAATAAAGCAGTGGAAGCAGGAGAAGTAAGAGCAGTAAGTAGAGAAAGTAGAAATAGTCTGCGCGCCAGTATTTAGGCGAGCAGTCCGCCACGCTTTTTGGCGGAAAAGAAAGCAAGTTGAGCGAAGTTTAAATATTGGACCTTAAAGCTTCGCGAAATCCGCCTAGGCGGAAAAAGTAAAATATACCACATTAGTGTAAAACTTTAATGGACTTTACGGACGTTATGAACTTTTATAGACGATTGTTTTAATCAGGAGGGCTTATGCTCAACAACGAAGACGGAAAACAAATAAACATAGAAATAGATGAACAGATCAGTAAGGGTGTCTATTCTAATTTTGTAGTGGTATCTCATAACGAGAATGAGTTTGTTATGGATTTTGTTTTTGTATTTCCTCAACAACAGAAAAACAAAGTGGGGGCAAGAGTGATTTCCTCTCCTACCCATATAAAGAGGTTTTTAATGGCGTTAACAGATAATGTAAAAAAATACGAAGAGAAGCACGGACCGATTCCGGTATGAACATACCGGATAAAGAAGAACAAATACTGATTTTACTTAAATCTTCCTGTCCGGATTGTATTTCAGGTGAGGAGCTCAGTAAAAAGTTTGGGGTTACCCGGGCTGCTATATGGAAACATATGCATGCCTTGATGAAACAGGGATATAAAATTGAAAGTCATACTCATTTGGGATATACTCTGATCTCTTCGCCTGATAAAGTATTGCCGGCAGAGATAAGGGATGGATTAGAAACTGAATATATGGGACGGGAACTTTATTGCTTTAACGAGGCAGGCTCGACCAATGAGATTGCAATTAAGTTAGCTGAAGGGAAGGTTTCTGAAGGAGCAGTGGTAATTGCCGAAAAGCAGACTGCAGGAAAAGGAAGGTTAGGTCGAAAATGGATCTCTCCGTCCGGTTCCGGTCTTTGGTTTTCAATAATACTGAAGCCGAAGATAAATCCTCAACATTCCGCAAAACTTACCTTTATTTCGGGTCTTGCTGTGCTTGATGCGATAAAGTCGGTTACAGGATTAAAAGCCGGTTTAAAGTGGCCTAATGATGTACTGGTAAACGGAAAAAAGGTATGCGGCATACTTACAGAGATAAAAGCCGGTCCGGATGTTATTAATTATCAGGTGATTGGAATAGGGGTCAATGTTAATCTAAATGAAAATGCTTTCGAGGGGTTGCTGAAAAATTCTGCAACTTCTTTATCTGTTGAGGCTGGAAAAGAAGTATCACGTCTTAAACTTCTGAAAGAGATACTCAAAAATATTGAAACAGGTTATGAGCTTTTTAAGAAAGAGGGATTTGAACCGTTTCTTTCAAGGTGGAAAGAACATTCTGTTACTCTAAATAATAAAGTCAAGGTAAAAGGACTTCTGGAGAGTTTTGAGGGAATCGCTCTTGATATTGATGACGACTGTGCCTTGATTTTGCGTCTGAGTTCAGGGGAGAAAAAGAGAGTGCTGAGCGGCGATGTATCATAAAAAAGTATATTTAAACATAGGCAATTCATTTATGGTTGCCGGTTTTTTTAGAAAAAAAGTTTTTGTTCCCTTAAAACGGGTTCCCTCCGGGGTTTCTTCATTTAAGAAGCTCTCGGTTTTAACAGAAAAGAATTGCGGATTGATTGTTGTCGCATCGGTAGTTCCGGAGCTTCTAAAAGCAGCGGTGAAAAAATATAAAAAAAGAGCTCTTGTTATCCTGAACACGAATGTGCCTGTAATAAATTTATATGAAAATAAAAAGACTGCAGGAATTGACCGGCTGCTGATTTCTCTTGGCGCAGTAAAAAAATATGGAGTTCCCTGTCTGGTTATTGATTTTGGCACGGCTACAACAATAAATCTGGTGAGTAAAAAAGGGGAGTTTAAAGGGGGACTTATTTGTCCCGGAGCCTCCTTGTTTTCAAAATACTTGTTCGAAAAAACTTCAAGGCTTCCTTATGTGCCCGTAGATTTTGCAAAAAAGGTGGTAGGGAGAAATACGAAAGACTGTATAAAAGCAGGTGTGTTTTATGGGTATGTCGAGATGATAAATGGATTGATACGCAGAGTAAGAGAAGAAACAGGGGAAACCTTTAAAGTGATTGCTACAGGCGGATGGGGAAAACTATTTTCCCCCTATATTAAAGAGATTTCAGTTTATGAGCCATATCTTATATTTTATGGAATGGGGTATACAAAGAGGAGAAAACAATGAGAATAATAAAAATTATTATTATTTTTGCAGTGCTGACATTTCAGCTGTTTGCCGGAGAAGTATTTGTAATTGAATTAAAGGGAGTTGTTAATCCGATATCAGCCTCATATGTTGAAAATTGGATTTCTCAGGCGGAAGAATTGAAGGCAGAACTGGTAATAATTCAATTGGATACTCCCGGCGGTCTTGACAGTTCAATGAGGAAAATTGTCCAAAAGATTTTAGATTCTAAAGTTCCTGTAGTTACCCAGATATATCCGAAAGGAGGGAGAGCTGCTTCCGCGGGGCTCTTTATTGCAATGGCGTCTGACTATGTCGCGATGGCCAGGGGGACAAACATGGGCGCTTCCCATCCTGTTTACCTTGATGGCGGCACAGTTTCTGAAAAGATTACCAATGATGCGGCGGCTTATATCAGATCCCTTGCTGAAAAGAGCGGGAAAAATATGGTATGGGCTGAAGAGGCTGTGAGAAAAAGTGTTTCTATTACAGAAACAGAAGCTGTTAAACTTAATGCGGCGGATACTATTTCAGATACCGTAGATGATCTTATGCTAAAACTTGACGGTAAAACCCTTAAACGCTTAAAAGGAGAGGTGAAGCTAAAATTAAGAAATGTGACAGTTAAAAAAATCAGCATGTCCGGCTGGGAAGTTGTTCTTCATGTAATAGGTGACCCCAATATCGCGTATATTCTTCTGATCCTCGGAGTTTTTGGCCTTATATTCGAATTTACCTCTCCTGGTACTTTTGTTCCGGGGATTACCGGCGGGGTTTTTATAATTCTTTCTCTTTATTCCATGGGTTCTATTTCAGTAAGCTTTGCCGGTGCTGCTTTTCTGTTGCTGGCCTTTATGCTTTTTATTCTCGAAATAAAAACACCTTCGTACGGTTTGATAGGAATAGCGGGGCTTTTGTCTCTTATCCTCGGGTCGTTTCTAATCTTCAATCCCCTCTCCCCGTATTTTAAAATATCTTTGCCTGTGGTTTTTACAATGGTACTTCTTACCGGCGGTTTTTTTGTATTTATAATTACTATCGGAGTGTCAGCTTTGAAAAGCAAACCGGTTTCAGGGATTGCTGCTCTTATTGGAGCCAAAGGTGAAGTAAAAACCGATATGAAACCTTCAGGAATAGTAATAGTAAATAAAGAAGATTGGAGTGCTGAGACAGTTGACGGACAGAATCTTGAAAAAGGAGAAAAGATATCGGTCGTTTCGGTTGATGGAATAAAACTGATTGTAAAATCAGCCCAAAGTACAAAGTCTGAAGTATAAGTGCACCAAGTATGAGTAATAAATGCAAAAACAAATTCTAAGCTTATAAACCTCTCCGAGTTTGCGAGGCTGTGCCAAAATCTGTCTTATCTGTGTCATCAGCCCGATTTCGGGCTTGTTTTAATGGCGACTTTGGTATATAATTATATTAAATAACAGTTTCAGGTAAGTTGAAAATATTTCAGGAGGGTAAAAAATGTTTAAAAAAATTAGCGTATTGTTGGTGTCAGTAGCTATTGCCGTTGTTGGTTGTTCAAAAGTAATCAAGCCTGCGGATAAGCCTATGTATGACAGGGCGGTTGCCGCTATTGATAATGCAAAGGCGGAGATAAAGCTGTCAGAAAAAGCGCCTACACTTAAAGATCTCTATGAAATGTTTAACAGCGCAAAATCATACCTTTCTACAGCAGAAGAATGGCTTGAAAAGGGTCAATATTCTAAATCCATTGATTTGGCAAATAAAGCCGGAGACTCGGCAAAGAATGTCAGAGAGTTGCCCGGGCAAATACAGGGAATAATAGCAGAGGCAGAAAGAAGCTTGCAGCTTGCGAAAGAAGTTGGAATGGATAAAACTTATGGTAAGATGATTAAGGAAGTTACTAATTATATCTGGGATGCGAAAAATAATATCAGGTTGAAAAATTATGAACTTGCGAAAAGCTTTGCTTCGCAAGCACTGGCTTCCATAAATAAGGCAAATAAAGATGTCGAGAAAGCTACCGATGAATTAACAAAAGCCAAGACAGCTCTTGCGGAAGCAAAAGACTCTAATGCTGATACTTTGGTTCCTGATATGTATAAGAACGTGGAAGAAGCAATAAAGACTGCAACTGATGCGATGGACAAAGCAAATTTTGTACAGGCCGCAGAATCAGCTGCTAAAGCTTCTCAACTTGCGAAAGATGCTCTGGTAAAAGCAAAAGAAGAAGCAGTGAAACAGCAAAATCAGCCGGAAACGGCACCTGTGCCAAAAACTAATTCCGTGCCGGAAAACACTACTCCTGTACCTGCAGCCGAACCGGCAACACCTGCTCCGGCAGAATAATAAGTGCAGCAGGAACAGTAAACACAGCAAAAAAAGTAAGTGAAGCAATGGAAGGTTAAATATAGGACTGTTCTTTGTTAAAATTTTAGGCAGAAATCTTGAAAGAATCGTGTAATTTGGCATACTTTTTGAAATCAACAGGATGATTAGAGATCCAGTT